>JBOHJU010000010.1:0-24860 GCA_050728755.1 Methylocella sp. | reverse complement strand
TCGACAAACGCCGGCTTCAAGACGAGGTCCTCGGGCGGATAGCCCGAGATGAAGAGTTCGGAAAACATCACGAGATCGGCGCTAAAGCCGGCCGCCTCGGTACGGGCGGCACGCACCCGCGAGACATTTCCAGCTATGTCGCCGACCGTGCAATCGATCTGAGCGAGGCCGATAACGAGGCAGTTCGCGGGGCCATTCTGGCGCGTCGTCATAAAGGGACCTCGCCCGGCGGCCCCGTCCGCCGTCAGGCTTTACTCCGCGGCATCGGCGCGGCCGCGTTCGATCCGTTCCGCTTTGAGCAGCTCGGCGACAAGAAAGGCCACTTCGATCGCCTGCTCGGCATTGAGCCTTGGATCGCAATAGGTATGGTAACGGTCATGCAGGTCCGCTTCCGAGATGGCCCGCGCGCCGCCGGTGCATTCGGTGACATTCTTTCCGGTCATTTCGAGATGCACGCCGCCGGCGTAAGTGCGCTCCGCCCGGTGGACCGAAAAAAACGTGCGGATCTCGCTGACGATCTTGTCGAACGGCCGCGTTTTGTAGCCGCCCGCCGCCTTGACCGTATTGGCGTGCATCGGATCGCAGGACCAAACGACGCTGCGCCCTTCCCTCTTCACGGCGCGGATCAGGCCCGGCAGACGATCGGCCGCATTGCCGGCCCCAAACCGGCAAATCAAGGTGAGACGGCCGGGTTCGTTCGCCGGATTGAGAATGTCGATGAGCCGCAGCAACTCGTCCGGCATAAGCGTGGGGCCGCATTTGAGCCCGAGAGGGTTTTTGACGCCCCGCGCATATTCCACATGAGCATGCCCCGGATGGCGGGTGCGGTCGCCGATCCACAGCATATGACCCGAAGTCGCATAATGATCGCCGGTTGTCGAATCGATGCGGGTCAGCGCTTCCTCGAAGCCCAGCAGCAAAGCCTCGTGCGAGGTGTAAAAATCGGTCTGGCGCAACTCCTGATGCGCCTCGGGGTCAAGCCCAATCGCGCGCATAAACCCGAGGGTCTCGCTGATCCGGGAGGCCAGCTCCTGATAGCGGGCGGACTGTGGGCTATCCTTGATGAAACCGAGCATCCAGCCATGCGCGTTTTCGAGATTGGCATAGCCGCCCGTGGCAAAAGCGCGAAGCAGGTTTAGGGTTGCCGCCGACTGCCGGTAAGCCATCAGCTGGCGCGCCGGGTTTGACGCGCGCGCGCGCGCGTCAAATGCGATGTCGTTCACGATGTCGCCGCGATAGCTCGGCAGCGCAACCCCATCGATCGACTCAGCCGGTTCCGAGCGCGGCTTGGCGAATTGACCGGCGATGCGGCCGAGCTTCACAACCGGCAGGGCGGCGGCAAAGGTCGTCACCACGGCCATTTGCAGGAACACCCGGAAAAAATCGCGGATATTGTCGGCGGCGTGCTCGGCAAAACTCTCGGCGCAGTCGCCGCCTTGCAAAAGAAAAGCTTCGCCCGCGGCGACCTTGCCCAGCATACGCTTCAGCTTGCGCGCCTCGCCCGCGAAGACCAGCGGCGGAAAGCCCGCGAGCTGGCGCTCGACCTCGGCCAGCGCCGCAAGGTCGGCATAATCCGGCGCTTGTTCGATCGGCTTGCGTCTCCAACTGGCGGGCGACCAGTAGTCCATGGGCCTATCCTCTCACTCCTCGGGCGGCGCCGACTTTGCACAATAAGCCCATCCTGCACAAAAAGTCGGGCCGCTGCACAAAAATCTACGCTGTCATTTTGTAGGCCAGCTGGGCAGGGCGGGCGAACGTAGTGCGCGCTGACCCTAGGCGCGATTCAGCGCCCTCCAGCACTTTTCTGTACGCCAGCTCCGCTTCTCGAAGGGCCTCCGAAACTGCTATTTGCTCATCCGTTCCAGATAAGAGGTCGACCAAAATTTGGTCCATCTCTTCGGGTTGCAGTTCAATTAACCCTGTCGATCCGGTGTAAAGTCTCTCGATTTGTATCGCGCCTCCTCCGGCTCTGAGATAATCAGCCAGATAGTAAGGATTCACTTGTTTAGAGTCGACTCGCACGACGGTCACGTGTCCGTCAGCAACCGCAGGCCATTTTGAGTGATAGACGCAAGCCTTCCCAATCGTTCCCGTGCCCGTGGACGCGACAAGAACATCGCCATCTTTAAGGTGGAAGGCTTTCATTTCGTCGAAGACAGCTTTCTCTATAAAATCCCCCTCGGCCAGTAGTTCTCCAAACTTGGTGATGTTGCTACCTGCTTTGACGACAAGCGCATAGCCGTCCTTCTCATCAACATACAACTCAGCCTTCGGGCTCTTGCCGCGACGAGTCTCGATTTTGTTGAGTGCCTTTATCGGGACGGCGCCATCCATCCGTAATTTTTCTACCTTCTTGCAGGTATCAGGTTCCCAGAACTTCAAGTCCAAGCGGAATACACCGCCTTCCTTGAACTTGTCCGACCTCACCTCGAAGGCGCGCCAGTTTTCCCCGCCACGAGGCGACCCAGCGTCGTGATTAAACGCATCATGCGCAACATTGGTAAGAAAGGTGTCGAATTCGAACCCGCGAATTGCTTCACCGGAACCATGATAGCCCAAGCTGAGAACATCTACAAACGTAACATCGTAATCGTTCTCAAGATCAATATCATCGTGACTATAGCGTTGCAGCAATAATATACTGGACCGAACGTTGATTTTATTGGGTTTAAACGTCACCTCTGGAAGGCGTATGATGGCTTTTATCTTTGTCTTTTGAAACATAATCTTGCGCAAATCCCGCGCAGAGGCCGTATTCAACAGCCCATCATCGATTACAGTGCAAACATCGCCATCGGGCGCGACGCACGCCATCATCTTTTGCAAGAATAGAGGCTGAGTAGTCCCGCTTGAATATCGTACTGCTTCCAATCCCCCTCACCCAAGGACTCATTCTCGGAGGCGCCAAAGGGAGGGTTTGTTATAATTAGATCGCAATCAGCTTTATCTGTGCTCCATATTGCGGAAGCCGCCGCCAAGCTGTTCTCTGGTTGAATGTTCGTATGACCATCGCCCGCGATGATCATGTTCATTTTGGCCGCGCACGCTACCCCCTCGTTCGCATCGGCCCCAAAAAATGTTTTTCGCATCAACCGCTTCGCAATGTCGTCGTAAGCCTTCTTCGTAAGCTGCTTTTTCCACACGTCATGTGCTGCTCTTGAAAGAGCGTCCTGCATAAGATACACTAGAAAACCGCCGGTCCCGCACGCTGGGTCTACTATTTTGGTTGCCGAACCACTTCGTACCGAATTGTAAATTTTGTCTCGGCCAACAAGTACGCTCATGAGTCGCACGACTGGACGGGGCGTAAAATATTGCCCAAGCTTCTTACCCTTCAAAGTCGCACGAACAAAATACTCAAAGGCAGCTCCCTTCGAGTCATGGCTGCTATCATGGAATGATACTTGGGCGAGCTGCTGAACGATATACCGAAAGGTCTTGGCTTTTCGCAAATGAACGGGGACACCAAGAACCTCGCCATAGGCCGTGTCTGTCTTGATCGCGTGAATCATGCTCTCTATGGCGTCTCGAACCTGATCGGATTCCGATTCTAGACGCTCCGCGAGTTCATGGAAACGATAGGAGTATGGGAGGGTGAAATCCGCCACATCCTCCTTCTCTTCAAGCAGCTTCAGAAAGAGCAGCTTTGAGAAATCATCAAAAGCATGCTCCTCATTCTTTTCGATTTTGCGAATGGTATCGTGGCATCGTTTAAACAGCGCATTGAGCTGCTTCAGTGGCAGCCCTGGCCTGAAGGGCAAACTTTTGTCAGTGCCGAGCGGAACATCTGTGGCATCGTGGTCTGTCCTGAGAGCGTGAAGAACGATTCTCAGCTGTTCTTTTGTTGGTATTTTATCTATCAGTTGGCCATTCCAGCGAATGGGCTTGCCTGTTTTTGTGTTGTAGGCGCGGATATCGTGGCCATTGGTCAGGATGACAAAGTGGACTTTTTGTGCTCGCCCATAATCGATCGCTTGCTTCGCATCCTTCTCATTTAGGGTGCGCGTCGATCGTTTTGCTTCGATCAGAAACTGAGGCGAAGATTTGCCTGAAGTCACGAGCAGATCAATGTAGCCCTTCGTGTACCGTTCGGGGTGCTTGGTCGCGGTCTCAAAGTCGATATCTGCCTCGATGTCATATCCGCGACGGCGCAAGTACGGGAGAATCCTCTTTACAACCGTGTCTGTTTCCGATTGCAGCCTCATTTCGGAGCGCTCTCCCCTATTATATTCTTTTTTCTTGGAGCCATGGTGCTTGGTCAGTCCCAGTACGGCGGCGCTCCAAAACCTTGCGAAATCGAACAGGCCTTATACAGGGGTTTTTGAAAATGGAACATGGAAACGGCTGCGCTACCCTTCGTCGAGCGGTCCGCAGTCCGGGCCTTCCGGGCCAGGGATCTCCCGCTCGAACCGCGCGGTACGCGTGCGCATAGTGACGAGTTCTTCCGCCGATGTCGGATGCAGCGCCATGGTCGCGTCGAAATCGGCCTTTTTGGCGCCCATTTTAACGGCAATTCCCAAGAGCTGCGCCATTTCGCTCGCATCCTCGCCGAGAATATGCACGCCGAGGACGCGGTCTGTCGCGCCATCGGCGACAATCTTCATCAGGATTTTCTCCCGCCGCCCGGAGAGGGCCGACTTCAAGGAGCGGAAGTTCGCGAGATAAATGTCAACGCAATCGAACTTCGCGCGCGCCTCCATCTCGGTGAGACCAACACACCCAAGTTCCGGCGTCGCGAAGACAGCGGTCGGAATATTGCTGTGCACGACGGCCTCCGGCCTGCCGCCGAAGACCGTCTCGGCGAACGCGTGCCCCTCGCGAATGGCCACAGGCGTCAAGGCGACCCTGTTGGTGACATCGCCGACAGCATAGATCGACTCGACATTCGTTTTCGAGAAGGCATCGACCTTCACCGCCCCCAGGCTGTCGCGTTCGACGCCAGCCTTCTCCAAACCAAGTCCCGACGTGTTTGGCCTGCGGCCGGTCGCGATCATCACCTGATCCGCATCGACGAACGTGCCTTTCGTCAAACTCACGCGATAGCCCGTTGGCGCCTTTTCGATACGTGTCGGCAGCATGCCGAAGTTGAGCTTGACGCCCGCTTCTGCAAGCCCGTCGCGCACGCCGATGCGCATATCGCCGTCGAAACCGCGCAACACGTTTTCGCCCCGCGCGGCAAGCGACACTTCGGAGCCAAGCCGCGCGAAGATCGCGGCGAATTCGACCGCGATATAGCCGCCACCAACAATCAGCATCCGCTTTGGCAATTCCGGGAGATCGAACACCTCGTTCGAGGTGATCGCATATTCGCGTCCCGGAAAATCAGGTTCGAGAACCGGTGCGGCCCCGGTACTGATAAGGATAACTTCCGCGCTCACCTTGCGTCCGTCGGCGAGAAGACGCACGCTATGCGCATCCCCGATTGTCGCGCGGCAGTCTTCGATGACGACGCCTGCTGTGTCGAGATTGGTTCGATAGATCGCGGAAAGACGGGAGATTTCCTTTTCCTTCGCGGCGACAAGTTTATGCCAGTCGAAGGAAGGCGCGGCAAGATTCCAGCCATATCCCGCGGCGTCAGCGAAATGGTCCTTGTACCGGCTTGCGTAGACCATGAGCTTCTTCGGCACGCAGCCGCGGATCACGCAAGTCCCGCCGATGCGGAATTCCTCGGCGATCATGACCTTGGCGCCATGCGCCGCCGCGACCCGTGCGGCGCGCACGCCGCCCGATCCCGCGCCGATCACGAAGAGATCGACATCGTAAGCTGCCATTCCACGCTCTCCGCTTCGCCGCCATGCTGCGATCGCTTCGCTCGTCGCGGCGGGCTGGTTCCCTGACTCATTGATGAAGGCGGGGGATGTGCCGAATAGGAATCGCCGATGCGTTCTTGCTCACTCTTGCTCGCCTGTACCGTTAGATACGACTCGCTAAAATCTTTGAGCTGCCCGCAGGGCGATCAATAGGTTCGTTTTCAAACTCAGGATTGGAACGCCCCGGCCTTCGCGTAAACGGCGAAATATTTTTATATGTATACCCCTTCGCCTTGAGAACTTGAACGATCTCGCTTTATAGGATTGGCGATGGCCAAACCACATTCTTCCTTTGTTTGCCAAACTTGCGGCGCGGTCAGCCAGCGCTGGCAAGGCCGCTGCGACGCTTGCGGCGGATGGAATACCATCGCCGAGGAAAGCGCCCCGTCCGGAATAGGCGCTATGGCGATTCAGGGAGAAGGAAGAGGCCGGGTTTTTGGCCTCTCAAGCCTGCTCGAGAAAGATCACACCGCTGCCCCGCGCATCAGCACCGGCATCGCCGAACTCGACCGGGTCACCGGCGGCGGTTTCGTGCCGGGCTCGGTTATTTTGCTTGGCGGCGAACCCGGCATCGGCAAATCGACGCTGGTCATTCAAGCCTGCGCCGCGCTTGCCGCATCGGGCCGGCGCGTCGCATATATTTCCGGCGAGGAGGCGGTCGATCAAGTCCGCCTGCGCGCCCTCCGGCTTGGCCTTGCGGCGGCGCCGGTCGAACTCGCCGCCGAGACAGGCGTCGAGGATATTGTCGCGACGCTCTCCCTTGGCAAGCGCCCGTCCCTTGTCGTCATCGATTCGATTCAGACGATGTGGACCGGGCTTATCGAATCGGCGCCGGGCACGGTGTCCCAGGTGCGCAGCGCGGCGCAAGCGCTGATCCGTTTCGCGAAGACAACCGGCGCCGCAGTGATCCTTGTCGGGCATGTCACCAAGGATGGCCAAATCGCCGGTCCGCGCGTCGTCGAACACATGGTCGACGCGGTAATCTCGTTCGAGGGCGAGGGCGGGCGGAATTTCCGCATCCTCCGCGCGGTAAAAAACCGGTTCGGTCCAACCGACGAGATCGGCGTATTCGAAATGACCGGGCGCGGGCTCGCCGAGGTCGTCAATCCTTCAGCATTGTTTCTGTCTTCACGGGACGCCACGGCACCGGGCGCCGCGGTATTCGCCGGGATGGAGGGAACGAGGCCGCTGCTCGTCGAATTCCAGGCGCTTGTCGCGCCGAGCCCGCTTGGGACGCCGCGCCGCGCGGTTGTCGGCTGGGACAATGCGCGGCTCGCCATGGTTCTCGCCGTTCTCGAAACGCGCGCCGGCGTCAAGCTCGGGCAATACGACGTTTATCTCAATGTCGCTGGGGGATTGCGCATCGGCGAACCGGCCGCCGACCTCGCCGCCGCGGCAGCGCTAGTGTCCTCGTTGAGCGGGGTAAGTCTCGCGGCCGATTCGGTATATTTTGGCGAAATTGCTCTTTCGGGCGCAATCCGGCCGGTCCCGCACAGCCTGGCGCGGCTCAAGGAAGCGGCGAAACTAGGCTTTTGCCGTGCCACGATACCGCAGTCCCCGCCGGAGAACGGCGAGACCTTGGTGCAGGTTCTCAATGTGGAAAGCTGCACGCATATTTCGGGGCTCATCGCCAAAATAGCGGCTGCCGCCGGGCAGCCGGTCTAGCGCCGCGTTTCATGCGGCCGTGGCTGCCCTCGATTGTCGTATGCCGGCCGACCGACGTATCCTTTAATCCTAAATCCTGAAACTATCATGCAATGTATTCCGGTTGCGCTTGAGAGCAAAGACGTAAGCGGCCCTCTTGGCTTTGATCTCTTTGTGCCGATGTCGCGCTTACCTCGCCCCCCGGTGGTCTCGCGGATCATCGTCTTCGAGCGTAAATTGGCCTGGTCGGACGCCTGGACCACCCCCCAAGAAAACGAAATGAATGTGCTCGTCCACTGTAAAGCCTCAGCCGTGAAGAAAATCAAAATGATGGAGAAAGGATAGCTCGTTCTTCTCCACTCATAGTGCCGGCTCGCGCAGGAGCCAGTTTCCGCTCCTAAACTCGGAATTGACTTCCGCCACCGCTGGCGGCGCGTCCATTACCCGCTCGGGCGGAAAGATCACAATGACCTCAGTGCCTTCGCGAAGCTTGGATTTCAGGGTGAAGGATCCGCCATGAAGTTCGACGAGGCCCTTCACGATTGGCAAACCGAGGCCGGAGCCTTCCTCGGCGTTTTTTTGCGCAAGCGCGCCACGGCCGAACGAGGACATGACAATAGGAATCTCGTCTTCCGGAATTCCGGGACCGCTGTCTTGGACGGCAACATATTGACCGCCGCTCACGGTCCAGCCGATCCTGATCTTGATCGTTCCACCTTGCGGAGTGAACTTTATCGCATTCGACAGAAGGTTCAAGATGACTTGACGAATAGCGCGTTCGTCGGCCCAAATCCGCGGCAAATCCGGCTCGACGGCCTTTTTGATGGCGATTCGCCGTTTCTTCGCGCGCAGCCCTAGAAGATGCCGGCAGTCTTCGACAATACGAGGGAGCACAACCGCTTCTTCCTTAAGATCGAAACGCCCGGCCTCGATCCTGGAGAGATCGAGGATTTCGTTGATCAACATCAAAAGGTGCTGCCCGCTGGCATGGATGTCGTTTGAATATTCCTTGTAGGATCCGACGGCGTGCGATCCGAACAATTCGCCTTTCATGACTTCGGAAAACCCAAGAATGGCGTTGAGCGGCGTGCGCAATTCATGGCTCATCGTGGCGAGGAAGCGGGATTTGGCGAGATTTGCCGCCTCGGCGCGGCGGCGCGCCATATCGCTGTTTGCCTTGGCTTGTTCGAGCTCGGCGATCAGCTCGTCCTTTTCGGCTTGAAACGTCAGCGCTTCGAGCGACGCCCTATGCAGCTTCCTGGCAAGGAACATGAAATAAAGCTGCGTACTGCAAGCCAATGCAATCAGCGGCAAGGTTCCATCGGAAAAGCTCGCTGGACGCAGGAAACTTAGAGTTGCGATGGTCATCGGCGTCATGGCGCCGGCCACCGCGGCTGGAACCGCGGCGGAGATCGTCGCGTTCATTGCCGCAACGGGCAAAAGCAAGACCAGGGCATAGCTGCGCGCGGCGGGGTCACCGGACTGGCTAACGAGCCAGACGATCGCCGCCCATGCGATTCCTTGGAGCGCCTCGGCAAAGACGAATTTGCGGCGCCAGCGGCGGGCGTCGAGCATGGCTTCTTCGGCGCCCAGGAACTTGCCGGCAATCAGGTAAGCGACACCGAGCGCTGCGAAATCGAGGGCGAGCCAAATCATGACCGCGTCCATGGCGACCCATGTGGCGGCGGCAGCGGCGGCCACGCCGCCTAGCACGGCCATGGCGGGGCCAGACGATCTGCGTCCATTCGCGAAAAGACGAAGCAATTCGATGTCGAAGCCAGCTAGGCTCGACGCGGACGGCCTCAGGTTCTCGCGCGCTTCGCGGATCTCCGCGGCCAGGCGTCTGCGCCGGTTGGCGGCGGCCGGATCGACAGCGCATCCAAGCGCAATAATTTCCGCGGTGACGTCGGTCATCCTTTATGAGACCCGCTCAATCCTCGCTTCGCGCGAAAGATTGCGGCGACGATGCCGGAAAAAGATTAATGAGCAGCTCAGGCAATCATTCGATTTATTCGCAACTAAGACTGGTCTGGGCCTGACGCTCAACACCGCGGCGCTTTTCACAAAAGTCGGCGGGAAGGAATCCGGCAGAAAGAATTCAATGTGCGTTAACAGACGTGCCGCGAGGCAAGCGGCTCGAAGCCGATCCGGAACCGCTCGAGACGGTCCGGGGCGCTTGCGAAAAGCAACGGATTAGCCTTGAATCGCCGGCTTTCCGGCGAAGCGGACCGTCGCCGCTCGCATGAACGAACCGGTTTCGCGGAACCCGGAAGAGAACCGGGAGGCTAGCGATTGCTATGACGGACAGAGATTCGATTTCCAGGCTCGCGGCGCTGGCCGGGCGCATCAGGGCCTGCCGGATCTGCGTAGAGACGCCGCGTGGCGCGCCGCTCCCGCACGAACCGCGTCCCGTCTTGCGGCTGTCTTCGACCGCGCGGCTGCTCATCTCCAGCCAGGCGCCTGGCATAAAAGTGCACCTCAGCGGGCTGCCTTTCAACGATGCCTCCGGCGACCGTCTGCGGCAATGGATGAGGGTTTCGCGCGAAGCGTTCTATGATGAGGCGAGGATCGCAATCGTGCCGATGGGCTTTTGTTTTCCGGGCCACGATGCGAACAAGGGTGATTTGCCGCCGCGCCGCGAATGCCGCGAGACTTGGCATGATGAATTGTTTTCGAATTTGCCTCAAATCGAATGCATTCTCGCGATCGGACGCGTCGCGCAGGACTATCATTTCGCAAGGGCCGGAAGGCCATTGCCGAGAGCCTTGAGGGCTGACGAAATCGTTCGCCGTTGGCGCGAATTCGCGGGCGAGCGGCCGAAGGTCTTCGCCCTGCCGCACCCGTCCTGGCGCAATAACGGTTGGATCAAACGCAACCCTTGGTTCGAACGGGAGGTTTTGCCGGCGTTGCGGGCCGAAGTCGCGCGCGCGATTTTTTGACACGCACGGTGCAATGCGGCCGGCCGGTTACGGGGTCAACAGCGCCGCCCCAGCCGACGAGGGGACTTTGGGGCACCCTTGCCGCCCAGATTTGGTGTTTCGGATTCGGCTTGGTACATTCACCCGCGATTGAAGGGGAGCGCTTGCCGGAGGCTTCGGGAGGTTAAGTGGGCCCAGTGGACGGTGCCGAAATTGGAGGTCCCGCGATGTCCGCGCGAGGGGCTAGTCCGCATGCCGGAGCGGGTGCCGTTCGAGGCGCGGGCTTAACCGGACGCAGCGCGGCGAACGACGTTGCCGGTGCCTCGGTTCGCGCCTTGGCGGACCGGCGAAGGCAAGAACACATCTATGCCGCGCTTGATCTCGGCACCAATAATTGCCGGCTCTTGATCGCCCGGGCGGCGCCCGCGGGGAGCGGCGACGGCGATTTTCGCGTCATCGACTCGTTTTCCCGGATTGTCAGGCTGGGCGAAGGTCTTTCGCGAACCGGCGAACTCGGCGCGGCGGCGATTGAACGCACCCTTTGCGCGCTTAGAATATGCCGCGACAAAATGCGGGCGCGCGGCGTAACCCGGAGGCGCTTGATCGCGACGGAGGCCTGCCGGTCGGCAAGCAACGGCGCCGGATTCCTCGCCAAAGTGCGCGCGGCGACCGGGCTCGAACTCGAGATCGTGGATCATGAAACCGAAGCGCGGCTGGCCGCCGCCGGCTCCGCCTCGCTTGCCGATTCCGCCGCCGAAGGCGTGGTTTTATTCGATATCGGAGGCGGGTCGTCCGAGCTTGTCTGGCTTGCCCAGGCCGCGCCCCCATGCGCGTCATCGAGCGATATGGCGCAGGGCGAGCGCATCCGTTTTTGGGTTTCCCTAAAGGCCGGCGTCGTCACCTTGGCGGAAGAATTCGGCGGCATCGAGGTTTCCGGCGCAATGTTCGAGGCGATGATCGATCATGCCGCGCGGGAACTCGAGAGCTTTGTCGCGATGGCGGGCGGCGAACGGCGCGGCCGGCATTTTCATTTGCTTGGCACCTCCGGAACGGTGACGACGATCGCCGGGGTCTTTCTTGGATTGGCCCGGTACGATCGCCGCCGCGTCGACGGTTTGTGGATGTCGAGCGGGCAAGTGGATCATGCGGTGGCGAGCTTGCGCAAAATGACTTACGAAG
Organism: Methylocella sp.; assembly: GCA_050728755.1. Lineage (GTDB taxonomy): Bacteria > Pseudomonadota > Alphaproteobacteria > Rhizobiales > Beijerinckiaceae > Methylocapsa. The sequence continues at coordinate 13,309 of JBOHJU010000010.1, read as the reverse complement.
AGCGCGCCGCCAATGGTTGTATTGGCCATGGCCGCGCCGATCTCGTTCTCGCCGGCTGCGCCATTCTCGAGGCGATCCGCCGTGCGTTCCCGGCCGATCGCGTCCGTATCGCCGATCGGGGTTTGCGCGAGGGCATCCTGATCCAACTCATCTGCGCGGACCGGGATGCAGCGCGGGGCGAAAGTTGATGGAAACGCGAGCCTTATCCGGGCGCGAAGGCAGGCGCTCGCTGAAGACGCCAGTCAAGACCGCGCGCAAGCGATCTCTTTCCTCGACCTTGTGGCTCGAACGCCAGCTCAACGATCCCTATGTGGCAAGGGCGAAGCGGGAGGGTTTTCGTTCCCGCGCGGCCTATAAGCTGCTTGAGGCCGACGCCCGCTACCGTTTCCTGAAGCAGGGCCAAACAATTGTCGATCTCGGCGCCGCGCCAGGTGGGTGGTCGCAGGTGGCCGTACAGAAGGTTGGCGCGGAAAATGGCCATGGCAGGGTCATCGGCATCGATCTCCTCGAGATCGCACCGCTGCCCGGCGCCGATTTCAAGGTCCTGGATTTCACGGCCGCGGACGCGCCGTTACTGCTTAAGGATTGGCTCGGCGGCAGAGCCGACGTCGTTCTCTCCGACATGGCGGCGAATGCGATCGGCCACAGGATGACCGATCATTTGCGAATCGCCGGTCTCGTCGAACTCGCGGCCGATTTCGCCTGCGAAATTTTGGCCGACGGCGGCGTCTTCCTCGCCAAGGTCCTTCAAGGCGGAACCGAGCATGAGCTGCTCGCCCGTCTCAGATACAAGTTCGCGGCCGTGCGCCACGTGAAGCCGCACGCAAGCCGCGCCGATTCGGCTGAACTTTACCTGCTCGCGACGGGGTTTAGAGCACGATCATTTTAGGATCAAGCGTAGCCTTTGGCATTCGTTGAGTTTGAAACTTTCGAGCAGTGCGCCCGTGCGTTTCCAGGCGGCGCCGATGGTTTGCTCTTCGGCCTTTCGCGTGAAGAGGCGCGGTCATCCGGCCAGCCTCCGCCCGGGCAGCAGCTTTGAATCAGATACGCGGAATAAAGCGGAATCCCCAAACCGGTTCAGCTAAACGCGATCACGCTCTTGCGGCCACATTAACTTTTATTCAAACCTTATTACAATTTTTGGCAAGTTGATAAAGAATAATTGTCATTATTAGCAATTAGTCATGGCAAGGGTCGCGTTTCCAGTGCTTCTCTTTTGTATTCTCGCTTGAGTGTTGCCTCCTTCAAGGCGTACAAGCTTTCTTGTACTGAGCAAACTCCAGCGCCCCGGGGGCCTAGAAGGCGGAAGCGATGTCCATTGCGATGCGATTTAGCGACACGCCGGCCGAGGCCGCCGCAAAACTCCTGATGCGGCTTGGCTTGGCCGCTTTATTTGTTGGCCTGCCTTGCGCGGGAATCTTTTGGCGCGGCGCTATTTATGTTGTGTTGCCGGTCGGCGCGATTTTGATTCTGCTTGGCGCGCTGTTGGACGCCCCCCCACATGCGGGGCGCCGGCTCCGCGACGCGATTGTCTCGCCCACCGGCGGTGCGGCGCTGGTGGTGGCTTTATGGGCCGGCGTGTCCGTGATATGGACTCCCTTCCCCGCGGACGCAGGCGAACGGTTTCTGCAGTTCGCCGGCGCTACCTCCCTCGCGGTGTTGGCTGCCGTCTATCTGCCCCATAAGACCAAGACACTCGATTTTTATCTGTTGCCCGCGGGTATTGCCGCGGCGAGCGCGGCGACACTTGCCCTCGCATATTTCGATAGCCCTTGGTTTTTTGGCGGTTTCGAGTTCGACGAAACGCTGTATGAGCGGGCGACGATTACCTCGATCGTCTTGGTCTGGCCGGCGCTTGGGTTTTTGTCGCTGCGCGAGCACTGGATCGCCGCGGCGATCCTCGCGGTTCTCGTGGCCGGCGTGGCGCTTGCCGGATTTGCCCAGATCGCGCTTTTGGCGATGGGCGCGGCCGCGTTCACTTTCGCCATGGCCATGTCCCGCCCGGCCCAGACGGCGCGATTTTTCGCCTGGCTGTTCGCTCCCCTGATCCTTCTTTCGCCCCTGCTCCCGTTGCTCTACCGTCTGGTTCTATCAATCCGTGGATTTGATACCGGCGCCGGGTCTGCGCCGATGCTGATCTGGAGCAAGCTCATTGTCTCGCAATGGCCGCGCCTGATTACCGGGCACGGTCTCGACTTCGTGCATCGAGGCTTGAGCTTCGGCTATCTGCCCGACGAGACGCCGAGAAGTCTTTTGCTTGTGCTTTGGTTAGATTTTGGCCTTGTCGGTGCCGCTGGTTTCGCCGTCCTTGTCATGCAAGCCTTCAGGGTCGCCGGGCGGCTCCCGGCGAAGGCGGCGCCAGCCTTGCTCGCAGGCCTCGTCGCGGTCTTGACGATCGCCCTACTTGGTATTGCGACGTCCCAGATATGGTGGCTGACTCTCCTTGATTGCGGGGTCATTGCGTTCGCGCTCCTCATCAAAGGTGTTGAAAGGGCCCAGCGGCCGGACGTGCGGGCGATTCGCGCGATCGAGCCGGAAACTTCACAAGAGCCGGAAGGAGGCTTCGCGGGTTTTGTGGCTCCGGCGCGCCGCGTCAACGAGCTCGCGGATTCGTGATCGAAAAACGCCGGAGTCAGCGGTAATCGGGCCATCGCTGGATCGGCGGTGGGCGATCCCTGCGCAATGGCCCCGGACAATTGCGGAGGAAGCGTGAAAGAGTTCTTGCGGCGGCAGGCCAAGCGGCCTTAACATTGGCGGATGATCGAGGCAGTCATCACCATCCGGAACGCGCGCGAAGGCGATGCCGAAGGCATCGCCGATGTGCACGATGCCGCTTGGCGCGACGCTTATCGAGGCCTAATTCCCGGCCGCGAGCTCGAAAGGATGATCGCGCGCCGCGGGCCGCGCTGGTGGCATTCGGCCATTTTGCGGGGATCGCGCCTTTTGGTCCTGGAATTCGATGAAATCATCGGCGGCTATGCAAGCTATGGACGCAATCGCGTGCCTTCTTTGCATTATGGCGGGGAGATATTCGAACTCTATATCGCGCCTGAATTTCAGGGGCTGGGCTTCGGCACCCGGCTTTTCGAGATGGCCCGCAAGGACCTCGCCGAACACGGCTATTCTTCTTTTCTCGTTTGGGCCCTGGCGGACAACGAGCGCGCAACCCAATTCTACTTAAAACTCGGCGGAAGAAATGTCCGCCAGGCAACCGAGCGGTTCGACTCCGAAACTCGTGCCCGGGTTGCCTTCGGGTTCAACTAATGCCGTGGTCCCGGCGAACGGCCTACAAAATACCGCAGCCGATTCGGGAATCTGCCAACGGGCCACGCCTTCAGGGACCGGGTATTTACGCCTACCACGCATCCTGCAGCGCCTTTTGGCAGGCTCGCCGCCATCAATATCAATACTTGCGCCTGAAGCCCGTTTTACGGTCAATTCCGGTCAGACAAAATCTGGTGTCCGAATCTATCAGAGCCGATCCATCCATCATGCAGATAGAGCCCGCTGTTACAAGCATCCATTTTAGAGAAGTAGTGTCACAATAGGCGTGAAAACTTCAAGAATACCTATGGCGTTATTTGATTTTCTTTAAGATTTTGCCAGAATAACAGGAATATGCTAGCAAACGCATTTCTTGGAGTTGCCAATGACGGAGTAGACCATTGACGCGCCGCATATAGGAGCTTGGCGTACAAGACGGACTTTCAATCCTAATAAGATTAAGAGCTGGGCATAAGATCAGCGTTGTCAGGGTGTATGGCGCGGCGCGAGCGTGTGGTCCGAGACGCCATGTTTTCGAAAATCCTGATCGCCAATCGCGGCGAGATCGCCTGCCGGATCATCCGGACCGCCCGGCGGCTCGGCATCGCGAGCGCCGCCGTCTTTTCGGATGCCGATCGCTCCGCGCTGCATGTCGCGCTTGCCGACGAGGCTTTCCGGATAGGTCCGGCGCCGGCCCGCGCGAGTTATCTCGACGGCGATAAAATCATCGGAGCGGCGCAAGAATCCGGCGCCCAGGCAATTCACCCAGGCTATGGGTTTTTGTCGGAAAACGCGGACTTCGCGGAAGCGTGCGCTGCTGCGGGCGTTGTTTTCATCGGACCGCCTCCGGCGGCAATCCGCGCGATGGGAGACAAGGCGCAAGCCAAGGCTCTCATGGAGAGAGCCGGCGTTCCTCTGGTGCCAGGCTATCATGATAGTCAGCAAGACCCCGCGCTCCTTTCGCGAGAAGCCTCGACGCTCGGTTTTCCCGTCTTGATCAAACCCTTGGCGGGCGGCGGCGGCAAAGGCATGAAAATCGTTTCTCGCGCGACGGAATTCGCGCCCCAGCTCGCAAGCGCCAAACGCGAGGCGCTGTCTGCTTTCGGCGATGATCGTGTGCTGATCGAAAAATATTTTTCGCACACGCGCCATGTGGAGGTTCAGGTCTTCGGCGATAGTTTGGGCAATTGCGTACATCTCTTCGACCGCGATTGCTCGATCCAGCGCAGGCATCAAAAAATCGTTGAGGAAGCACCCGCTCCCGACGTTTGCGGTGAGCTGCGCCAAGCCATGCGGGAGGCGGCCTTATCCGGCGCGCGAGCGATCGGCTACGTGGGCGCGGGCACGGTGGAGTTTTTGCTATCGCCCGGAGCCTTCTACTTTCTTGAAATGAATACGCGGCTCCAGGTCGAGCATCCGGTGACCGAAATGATCACCGGCATCGATCTCGTCGAATGGCAAGTCCATGTTGCCGCGGGCGGTGCGCTGCCTCTGCGCCAGGAAGAAATACGGCCGCAGGGACACGCGATCGAGGCGCGCCTCTACGCGGAGGATCCGGCGCGAGATTTTCTGCCGCAAGCCGGCCGGATCGCGCACCTCGATCTTCCCGCTCAAGGCGCGCAGCTTCGAATCGACGCGGGCGTGCGCGCGGGAGATGCGATCCCGGCCGATTACGATCCGATGATCGCCAAGGTGATCGTTTGCAATAAGGACCGGCGAGGAGCCATCCGCCGCCTGCGCGCCGCGCTCAGTGAGACCCGCGTCGCCGGGGTTGCAACCAATCTCGACTATTTACGCGCCATTGCTGCCCATCAAGCCTTCGACGCGGCGCAGCCAGATACCGGATTTATCGAGCGCCATCGCTCCGAGCTTCTAGTCGAGCGGCCGCCTGCCGGAAACGATGTTCTGGCCATGGCGGTCATCGGGCTCCTTTGCGAGCGAGCGGCGTTCGCGCGCGAAAAAGCCCAGCGTTCGAACGATCCTTGGAGCCCGTGGAACAACCAAAATAGCTGGCGCCTAAACGAGGAGGCGCGCGAAACCGTGGTTTTGCGCGAGATCGTACCCGAAGGGGGCGGTAATCGCAGCGTCGAGGTGACCTATCTGAAGGATGGCTGGCGCCTCGGCTTGCCCGCGGGCACGTTTTTTCACGCAAGCGGCACGCTCGCGCCCGATGGAACACTCGTGGCCGATCTTGACAGTCACCGCGTCAACGCGGTCTGGGCACGCTCCGGCGAAGAGATCCTTGTGTTTGCGGGGGCTTTCGCGCATCGCTTCAAGCAAGCCGGCCCCGTTGCCGGGGCGGAGAAGCAAGATGAACCGCCGGGGCGGCTCACCGCGCCGATGCCCGGCCGGATTGCCGCGTTGCTCGTCGCGCCGGGTGCCAGAGTCGCGGCAAACCAGCCGGTTATCGTCCTTGAAGCCATGAAGATGGAGCATATGCTTCGCGCCCCCAAAGGGGGGATCCTCAAGGAATTCAAGTTCCAGCTAGGCGATCATGTCGGCGAAGGCGTAGAACTAGCGATTTTGGAAACCGGATCGCCGCCAGACAGTGGCTCCTGAAATTTGGCCGCCAGATACCAAAATGAGGGCCGGTGTGGCCGCAAACCCCGGAGAGGACAGGAGCGCGCGCCCGCCGCGTCGCCCCGTTTTCGGCCTTCCATCCCGCCCCAATGCAGTTCCCTTCAAGTTGCTTAGCCAAGAAAACCCGGGCGAATTGCGCCCTCGGCAAGAAGCCGCGCCAAAATCTCGGCCAGCCTTGGCCACTCAGCTATGTATTCGAAGTATAGGTGGCCGCGTCGGCGACACGATCAGCGCCCGCAGATGCTTCGACCACCCAATAGGGAAAATATCATGCCGTACCCAAAGCGTCCGATTCGTAGCCTGCTCGTCCTCGGCGGCGCGCGGTGCGGCAAAAGCCGTTACGCGCAAAAGCTTGCCGAAGCCTCCCGCCTTCAGCCCGTCTTGATCGCGACGGCGGAGGCCCATGACGCCGAGATGGCCCTGCGCATCGCCCGCCACGCCGCCTCACGCGACTCGCACTGGACCGTCGTGGAAGAGCCCGTCGCGCTTGCCGGGGCGCTCCACCGCGAGGCCAGGAAGGACCGGATCGTTGTGGTCGATTGCGCAACACTTTGGCTCAGCAATCTTCTCCTGCAAGATGCGGATGCCGCGGGCGCGACACAAGATTTGGCGCAAGGCGTCGCCGGATTATCCGGTCCGGTCGTTTTCGTCTCGAACGAGGTGGGGGCAGGAATCGTCCCAGAAAACCCGCTTGCACGCGCCTTCAGGGACGCCCAAGGACTCTTCAATCAAGCTTTGGCGGAAGCTTGCGACGCGGTCGTTCTGCTCAACGCCGGGATTGCGCGCTGCCTCAAACCCGCGCCCGAGCCAAATTTCCGCTTTTGACGCATCCCTCTCTTCTGCGAGGGTCAATCCGCAAGGAGAGACTTGGTATTGGCCAGACGTTTTCCTGAGGGATTCCAATTGCTGGACTGAAGCTGCGCGGAACGATCGCTCGGCTCGCGCGTTTCGTTACTTGCTAGCGCTGCATGGAGACGGTCGTGTCGCACGCCGGGCCACAGGATTCTCCAAGCGCCTTCCTGCCAATTGCGGGCGCCGCCCGGGCGGCATAGCGTTTGGATGAGCAAGCGCCGAATTTTCTCGCCGGCGGCGGCGAGATGGGCGCGTTGATGCGCACTTTTGACTGGTCAAAGACGCCGATCGGCCCGGTGGAGAACTGGTCGCGAACCCTGAGGATGATGGTCAGCTTCCTGCTGGCCAACCGGTTTCCCCTGCTACTTTGGTGGGGACCGCAATACGCTTCGATCTATAATGATGCTTACCGTCCGATCCTCGGAAACAAGCACCCGAGATCCATGGGGCAACCGGTAAGCGAATGCTGGTCTGAGATCTGGCACATTCTAAAACCGCTGATTGATACGCCCTTCAATGGCGGTCCTTCGACATGGATGGAGGACCTGTTCCTCGAGCTTAACCGCCATGGTTTCGTCGAGGAGACCCATTTCACCATCGCATACAGCCCAGTGCCGGACGAGGCCGCGCCGCGCGGTATCGGCGGCGTTCTGGCGACGGTTCATGAAATCACCGAGAAGGTCATCGGCGAGCGGCGTATCGCGGCGTTGCGCGATCTCGGCGCACGGGCGCCGGAAGCCAAGTCAGCGGAATTGGCGTGTGCCATAGCCGCCTCGACGCTCGCAAACCACGCACTGGACGTTCCTTTCACACTTGTCTATCTCATCGATCACGACGGCAAGCGCGCCCGTCTTGCCGACGCAGCCGGGCTCGACATGGGCGAAGCTGCCAGCCCGCTCGTTATAGACCTTGACCAAAGCGGCACACCGGCCGACGGATGGCCGTTGGCCCAGGCGGTTCATAGCGACGAGATGGTGACGGTTGATGATCTCGCCGCCCGCTTTGCCAGCGTGCCGTCCGGTCCGTGGTCCGATCCGCCCCGCTGTGCCGTAATGGTGCCGGTCCGGTCGAGCAAAGCGCACCGGCTCGCCGGGTTGCTGATTGCCGGGGTGAGTCCGCGCCTGCGTCTTGATGATCTTTACCGCAGCTTCTTCGAGCTGATGGCCACACAGATAGCTGCGGCCATCGGCAACGCGCGCGCTTACGAGGAAGAGCGCAAACGCGCCGATGCGCTGGCCGAGATCGATCGCGCCAAGACCGCCTTTTTAGCAATGTGAGTCACGAGTTCCGCACACCGCTCACGCTGATGCTGGGACCGTTGGAAGACGCGCTGCGTCATGCAGACGAGCTGCCGCCCGTACGCCGCGAAGAGGTGGAGGTAGCGCACCGCAACGCGCTGCGCTTGCTCCGGCTCGTCAACGCCTTGCTCGACTTCTCGAGGGTCGAAGCGGGCCGTCTCCAGGCCCGTTTTGAGCGAACCGACTTACCGGGCCTGACGCGAGATCTCGCGTCGAATTTCCGCTCGGCCTGCGAAAGGGCGGGCCTCGCGCTCGGCATAAACTGCGAGCCACTCTCGCAGCCGGTCTATGTTGACCGTGACATGTGGGAGAAGATCGTCCTCAATCTGATTTCTAATGCCTTCAAGTTCACCCTGTCTGGCAGCATCGAGGTTAGGCTTCGCGACAACAACGGCGCCCGGGCGGAGCTCACCGTCAGCGACACGGGAGTAGGAATTCCGGCGGCCGAACTGCCGCGGGTTTTCGAGCGGTTCCATCGCGTGGAAGGCCAGCGCGGGCGAACCCATGAAGGATCTGGCATCGGGCTTGCGCTCGTGCGCGAACTCGTGAAGCTGCATGGCGGCGAAGTCCGAGTAGACAGCGAAGTTGATCGCGGCACGACTGTCACGGTCTCGGTGCCCTACGGAGAAGCTCGCCAGGCCATTGACCAAAACGGCACGGCTCGCGGCATGTCAACTGCTACGCGAGCAAGCGCGTTTGTCGAAGAGGCGCTGCGTTGGCTGCCAAATGCTTGCGGATCAGCTTCGGCGAAGATATTGCGAGAGCCGGAAAGCCTGCCGCTCGCAACCGCCACGCAAGCCGGACCGCGTCCGCGGATGTTGGCCGGCGATGACAATGCCGACATGCGTGACTACGTGCGCCGTCTGCTGGCAAGCCGCTATGCCGTCGAGACGGCCGTGCATGGCGTTGAAGCGCTCGAGGCCGCGCGGCGGCACCGGCCCGATTTGGTCCTGGCAGACGTGATGATGCCGGTGCTTGATGGGTTTGGGCTGTTGCAGGAAATCCGCCGCGATCGCGGCTTGAGCAGAGTACCGGTCATCCTGCTCTCTGCGCGCGCGGGCGAGGAAGCGAAGGTGGTGGGTTTGGACGCCGGTGCCGACGACTACCTGATCAAGCCATTCAGCGCACGGGAACTTCTCGCTCGGGTCAATGCCAACATTGCGATGGCGCGGTTGCATCGCGAATACGCCGAGGAAGTGGAAGCTCATAAGGCGCGGCTACAAACGGTGCTTGAGACAGTTCCTGCGGCAGTTTGGTTTACCTTCGATGCTGACGCTAGTCATGCTACCGGCAACCGTTATGCCGCCGAATTGCTGCGGATACCTGAAACGGCCAACGCATCGCTTTCCGCACCACAAGACGAAAAACCGCAACACTTCCGCGTGTTCAAGAACGGCATCGAAGTTGTCCCCGCGATGTTGCCGTTGCAACGCGCGGCACGCGGCGAAACCGTTTGAAACGAAGAAATGGAGCTGCGTTTCACGGACGGTTCCGCGGTCGCGATCCTCTCGCAAGCCAACCCGCTACGCGCGGCAACCGGTCAAGTGGTCGGCGCCGTGGCCGCTTGTCTCGACATCAGCAAGCGAAAGCGGATCGAAGATCATCGATTGCTTTTGCTCAATGAGCTAAACCATCGCGTCAAGAACACATTGGCCACGGTACAGTCGCTCGCAGCGCAATCTTTTAGGGGATCAGCCACAGACGCGGCCGCGCGGGAGTTGTTCGAAGCCAGGCTGATGGCCTTGTCGCGCGCCCATAACGTACTAACCCGCGAGAACTGGGAGGGCGCAGATTTGCGGGAGATCGTCGCCCAGGGTATTTTGCCATATGAGAGCGACAACGCGGAACGCTTCGAGATCAACGGTCCAAGCGTGCGGCTTTCCGCCCAAGCCGCTCTCGCCATCAGCATGGCGCTGCATGAATTGGCGACGAATGCCGTGAAATACGGCGCATTGTCCGATGAGAAGGGACACGTGGAGATAACCTGGGAAACAGCCGGGCGGCAATGGAGAATTGAATGGTCCGAGTCCGGCGGTCCGCCCATCATCGCACCGCGAGAGAAGGGTTTTGGGTCGCGCCTCATCGAGCGCGGGCTCGCTCAAGAGCTCGGGGGCAAGACAAGAATCGAATTCCGGCCGGCCAGGGTTTTCTGCGAGATAACGGCGCCATTGCGGGGGCGCGGATGAGTGTCAAGCATGACAGCCAGAAGCGAGCTTTTGATGGCCGAGTCTAGGGCGACGCGGCGGCGGTCGCTAGACCTTCGCGGGTGATTTCCAGCCGCGACGGGTGGCGTCTGTCTGGCATTTCGTAATCCGTTTTCGTTCGAGATCGTCGAGTTGCGGCATGGATTCCGTCACGAGGCCGGAGCGCGAATGCCCGCGCGTGAACTACGCCAAATCAGCATTCCTAACGCAGACCCTGGACAAGCACGCGTCGCAACCCAGTAGATTGGCGAGAGCCTTGTCCGTTTGGGTCGATTGCCAAAGCGATCCAACCCCGATGCACAATTCGCTAACTCATGGGGTTCCGTGGCAAAGCTACGTGTGGCCTTGCAAATCTCGTGGCGAAGACATAATGGCATATAAGTCTTTGTGAAATTATCTGTATTACAGGATTTCTACGTGGAAAACCCCATCTCCCCGCATTTGCGCCGGCTCGAATCGGAGGCGATCTTCATCATGCGCGAGGTGGCCGCGGAGTTCCAGCGCCCGGTGATGCTCTATTCCATCGGCAAGGATTCGAGCGCGATGCTGCATCTCGCCCAAAAGGCCTTTTTCCCGGCGAAACCGCCGTTTCCGCTGCTTCATGTTGATACGACCTGGAAGTTTCGTGAGATGATCGCTTTTCGCGACCAGGCCGCGCGCCAGGCCGGGATGGAACTTCTCGTCCACATCAACAAGGATGGCTTGCAGCGTGGCATTTCGCCGATCGCCTCGGGGTCCTCCCTGCACACGCAGGTGATGAAGACCGAAGGGTTGCGCCAGGCCCTTGATCTTTGGCACTTCGACGCGGCGTTTGGGGGCGCCAGGCGCGACGAGGAAAAAAGCCGGGCCAAGGAACGGATTTTTTCGCACCGCTCCGCCGCCCATGCTTGGGATCCGCGCAACCAGCGGCCCGAACTCTGGCAGCTCTATAACACCAGGATCAAGCAAGGCGAATCGATGCGGGTGTTTCCTCTGTCGAACTGGACCGAGCTCGATGTCTGGGACTATATCCAGGCCGAGGACATTCCCGTCGTACCGCTCTATCTAGCGAAGGAGCGCCCCGTCGTCGAGCGCGACGGCGCCCTGATCATGGTCGATGACGGACGCCTGCCGCTGCGCCCGGGCGAAGTTCCGCGCATGGAGAGGATTAGGTTTCGCACGCTCGGCTGCTACCCGCTTACCGGGGCGATCCGCTCGCAGGCCGCGACCTTGCCCGAAATGATCGCCGAAATGCGCGCCGCAAGAACATCGGAGCGGGAGGGCCGCCTCATCGATCACGACGAATCCGGCTCGATGGAAAAGAAGAAGCGCGAGGGCTATTTCTGATGCTTGACGCCACGCAAATAAACCCGCGGTCTCTTCTCGAGACGGCTGCGCGTCCCACGCTCAGATTGCTCACTTGCGGCTCGGTCGATGACGGCAAATCGACGCTGATCGGCCGCCTGCTCTACGAGCAGAGTCTGATCCTCGACGATCAGCTCGCGGCGCTCGTGCGCGACTCCCAAAAACACGGCACCGATGGCGCCAATATCGACTTCGCGCTGCTCGTCGACGGGCTCGAGGCCGAGCGCGAACAGAAGATCACGATCGATGTCGCCTATCGCTATGTTTCGACCGCGAAACGCTCCTTCATCATCGCCGACACGCCCGGCCATGAGCAATATACCCGCAACATGGCAACTGGCGCGTCCGGCGCCGACCTCGCGGTTCTGCTCGTCGACGCGCGCAAGGGCCTCTTGACCCAGACCTGCCGGCATGCGGCGATCGTGTCGCTGACCGGCATCAGGCATGTGGCGCTTGCCGTCAACAAGATCGATTTGACCGGCTTCGACGAGGCGGGCTTCGCCAAGATCGCAGCCGATTTCAGACGGTTCGCCGCCGTGCTCGATTTTAAGACGATCGCGCCCATTCCGATCTCGGCGCGCCATGGCGACAACGTTTCAAGAAAGAGCGCCAATACGCCTTGGTATCGCGGCCCGCCGCTGCTCGATTATCTTGAAACCATCGATGTCGTGGAAGCCAGGGCTCCCCAGCCGTTTCGCTTCGCCGTCCAATGGGTCAATCGCCCGCATCTTGATTTTCGCGGGTTTTCCGGGACCGTCGCAAGCGGAACGCTGCGTCCCGGCGACGAAATCGCTGTCGCTCGTTCCGGCCGCGTCGCGCGGGTCGCGCGCATTGTCACTGCAGATGGCGACCTTCAAAGTGCAACAGCCGGCGATGCCGTCACTCTCACGCTGGCCGATGAACTCGATATCGCGCGCGGCGATATTTTGTGCGACCCGAAAAACCGGCCCGAGGTCTCCGACCAGTTCGCCGCGCATCTCATTTGGATGAGCGACGGCAAGCTGTTGCCTGGCCGCTCCTATCTCATGAAAGCGGGCACCAGGACCGTTCCCGTCTCGGTGACCGAGCTCAAGCATCGTCTCGATGTCAATACGCTCGGCGAACTCGCGGCGAAAACCTTGAGTCTCAACGAAGTCGGCTTTTGTAATCTCGCCACGACCACGCCCGTCGCCTTCGACCCATATAAGGAAAATCACACGACGGGTGCCTTTATTCTGATCGATCGGGGCACCAACGCCACGGCGGCGGCGGGGTTGATTGCGTTCGGGCTTCGCCGCGCGACCAACATTCATCTTCAGGGCCTCGCCGTCGCCAAGCAGGATCGCGCCCGGATCAAGCACCACCAACCCGCCGTTTTGTGGTTCACCGGTCTCTCCGGCTCGGGCAAATCGACAATTGCCAATCTCGTCGAATCCCGGCTTTACGCGCATGGCGTCCACACCATCATGCTCGATGGCGACAATGTTCGGCACGGGCTCAATAGGGATTTGGGTTTCTCCGAGGCCGACAGGGTCGAAAACATCCGCCGCATTGGCGAAGTGGCGAAGCTCATGACGCAAGCCGGGCTCATCGTGCTATGCTCGTTCATTTCACCATTCCGGGCCGAGCGGCAGATGGTGCGCGAATTGCTCGACAGACATGAATTCATCGAGATTTTCGTCGCTACGCCACTCGATAAATGCATCGCGCGCGATCCGAAGGGCCTCTACAAAAAGGCGATGGCCGGAGAGATCAAGAATTTTACCGGCATCGATCAGAGTTATGAGC
>JBOHJU010000009.1:0-24918 GCA_050728755.1 Methylocella sp. | reverse complement strand
CCTTCAGCTCCTTCTCAACGAGCTCAATCACCGAGTGAAGAATACCCTTGCGACCGTCGAGGCCATTGCAAGCCAGTCGTTCAGAACATTACCAAGAGAGGAATTCGAGGCGTTCCATGACCGGCTTGTGGCGCTCGCACGCGCGCAAGATTTGCTTATGCAGGGGAATTGGGCAGCCACGGACTTGCGTGAGATCGTCCGCCAATCGCTCGCTCCTCTTTGCGCAAGTCAATCAGATGACCGCCTCACAATTGAGGGGCCTGCCGTGCTCATTCCGGCCGGCAGAGCCGCCTCGTGGTCGATGGCGCTCCATGAGCTTTGCACGAATGCGCTCAAATATGGCGCTTTCAAAACGAAAGTGGGCCAGGTCAATATCGAATGGGGCGCGCCGGAGCGCGGGCGGCTGCACTTTCGCTGGAGCGAGCGTGGGGGCCCACCCGTTACGGTGCCGCGGCACCGCGGCTTCGGCTCACGCCTGATCGAGAGCCTAGGGCGGGAACTGGCGGGCAGCACAAACATCCGGTTCGAGCCGGGCGGAGTCATTTGCACGATCGATACCCCGGTTCATCCATCCCCGGGCCGGTGATCCTAATGTGGCCAGCGGAGCCGGGCATCATTCCCAGTCGCGTCGACGTGGCGTCTTACTAGTCGAAGATGATGGAGTGACTGCTATGTTGCTTGAGGACATGGCCTAAGTGTTCGGCTGTAAAGCTCTTGAAATCACTTCCCGGGCGCGAACAAGCGAATGCGCCGCTCGACGGCGGTGAGGGTTGTATTTGCTTGAAGTATTGCGCATGCTCCTGATAGCAGACTATCGACTGAAATTCACGGCTCAAGAATGGACGGAATCGGAGTCGGGTGATACGATCAAAGCGTCTACGCTATTTGATGCCTTACCTTTTTCGCCCGGTGTCGCGAATGCTGAGTCAGGAAGGCAGAAAACATTGAAAGAGTCTCGTTTTGGCTGGCGACTGGTTCCCTGCAAAGCCAATCTCAAAGGGGGCTTGTAACATGTCAGTTCAGAATCTTACGGGTGATTGGAACGGAGCTTTTATCGAGCAAGCCGGTAACCAAGTCACCATTGTGCCCGATTGGGCTAAAATAAACTCGGCCACTGCCCCCTGGACTAGGGGGACCGGCACACTCATCGGGAATAGTTTGGAGGTGGTGTTTTCGGGCGGTCGTGCGACAGTACCCGTAACATATACAGGAAGTGTAGCACCGAATGGTAGACAGATTTCATGGTCGAATAATACCGTCTGGTCCAAGCTCCAGTAGAGCCGCTTGGGCATGCCACATGCAGCCATCGTGTCCGGTGGTTGCGGCGTCTCCTGCGCGGAGCTTTTTCACCATAATTCAAGAAACATGCAACGAAATTAGACCTTGATTCAAAAGCGTTTTTTTTGGTGCATAGCTCCGGTGCAAAATGTTTGGTCTCACCGCCCTGCCGAGCCACATGGCGCCTGAAATAGCGTAGGTTGTGGATAGCGAAAGCGATCCCATGTCTTGCGCTTTTTTTGAAGCGCGCGCCGCATTGGAACGCGGCGAGGTGCCTATTGGCGCCGTGATCGTCCGCGATGGCGCAATAATTTCGCGCGCGGGCAATCAGACATTGCGGGACAAGGATCCAACTGCGCACGCGGAGATTCTGGCGATCCGCCAAGCGTGCCGCGCCGAGGGATCCGAAAGGCTACTCGACAGCGATATCTATGTGACGCTGGAGCCTTGCGCCATGTGCGCGGCGGCGATTTCCTTCGCCCGGCTGCGGCGCCTCTATTTTGCCGCGCCGGACCCAAAAAGCGGCGGGGTCGAGCACGGCCCGCGTTTTTTTGCCCAATCAACCTGTCATCATAGGCCGGAAATCTATGGTGGCATCCGTGCGAGCGAAGCCGCCAGCTTATTGACCTCTTTTTTCATGGCGCACCGATGAATGTTCTTAAATAAGATGCGTGCGCGTTCCCCCACCAAATTCTATCTTTGGCAAATGCGGATGCTCCGCGAGGATTTATGGCAAAGTTTCGTCGCGCGGCGGACTTGACAGGCGAACAGGGGAACACCTAAACGAGTGGGAGCCCGGGCCCATTGCCGCATGACCGTCAAGCCGAAACTACACGTCCTTCTCTGCGCGCCGCGCGGTTTCTGCGCCGGAGTCGTGCGCGCCATCGATGCGGTGGAAGAAGCGCTCCGGATCCATGGCGCGCCCGTGTATGTCCGGCACGAGATCGTGCATAACAAATATGTTGTCGAAGGGCTGCAGGCCAAGGGTGCGATTTTCGTCGAGGAGCTCGACGAGGTCCCCGATACGGCGAAGCCGGTGATCTTTTCCGCGCATGGTGTGCCGAAGTCGATTCTGGACGATGCCGAAGCGCGCAAAATATTCGCGATCGACGCCACCTGCCCGCTGGTTACCAAGGTCCATCGCGAGGCCGAACTGCATCATCGCCAAGGCCGCCAAGTCCTCCTCGTCGGCCATGCCGGACATCCGGAGGTCGTCGGCACCTTAGGACAATTGCCAAGCGATTCTATCGTTTTGGTTCAGACTCCTGAGGATGTCGAGAACTTCCGGCCAAGGGACGAGAATAATCTGGCCTATGTTACCCAGACGACACTGTCCGTCGATGACACGCGCGCGATGGTCGCGGCCCTGACGCGGCGGTTTCCCCATATCGTTGGCCCGCATCGCGAGGATATTTGCTACGCGACGACCAACCGGCAGGAGGCAGTGAAGCGCGTGGCGCCGGCAGTCGATGCTTTACTTGTCGTCGGCTCTTCCAATTCGTCGAATTCGCAAAGATTGAAGGAAGTGGCTGAACGCGCGGGATGCAAGCTCGCCCGTCTCGTTTTGCGCGTGGAGGACGTCGAATGGGATTTGTTCAGCAACATTTCCTCGCTCGGAATCACGGCTGGCGCCTCGGCGCCCGAAATTCTCGTCGAGGAAATCATGGATGCTTTCGCAATGCGCTTCGAATTGCACGTCGAGACGGTATCGACGGCGAACGAAAGCGTATTTTTTCCGCTTCCCCGCGAATTGCGCCAGATGGTGGCAAACGAGAGTTAGCATGGCGCTTTCGCTGCAATAACAAAGGCGCCTTGGACCAACGTCACGGCTCTTTTGACACACGTTTCAGCGATCCTCATCGCAGGGCAGACAGCGAGCGGCAAGTCGGCCTTGGCCCTTCATTTCGCCCGCGCCCTCGGCGGCATGGTGATCAACGCCGATTCGATGCAGGTTTATCGCGATCTGCGCGTGCTGACTGCGCGCCCCGATCGCGAAGATGAGGCCACGGCGCCGCATCGGTTGTTTGGCCACATCGATGGCGCGGTCAATTATTCGGCCGGGCTTTGGCTGGCCAATGCTTCCCAAGCGCTCGACGAGGCCAGGCGCGAGGGACGCTTGCCTATTTTCGCCGGTGGCACAGGGCTTTATTTCAAGGCCCTGACGCAAGGGCTTTCCGCGATTCCTCCGGTGCCCGAGGATGTGCGCGCGAAAGTCCGCGCGCGCGCTGCGGGCATTCCGGCCGCCGACCTCCATGCCAGCCTCATGCGCCGTGATCAGGCGACCGCAGCGCGATTGCGGGCGAGCGATCCGCAACGCATATTGCGCGCGCTCGAAGTTTTTGAGGCGACCGGTACAAGCCTCGTCGCCTTTCATGCCACACGGAAGCTCCCGGTCCTCGACTCGAAAGACGTGCTTGCGGTCTTTCTCGTGGCAGAACGAGAGGCGCTGAAGGCGCGGATCGATGCGCGTTTCGATGCCATGCTCGAAGCTGGCGCGTTGCAAGAAGCGGCAAGGCTCCGGGAGCGCCGCCTCGACCCGGCGTTGCCGGTTATGCGTGCGCTCGGCGTGCCGCATCTCATCGCGCATCTTAACGGCGAAATATCGCTTGCCGAGGCGGCGAACCTCGCCAAGCGCGACACGGCCCGCTTCGCCAAGCGGCAAATGACCTTCGCTCGGCACCAACTCGAGTCTTTCCGCTGGATGACTCCGCAAGAGGCGGAGACGCTCGCCCTGGCCAAATGCCCCAGCTTCAATGCCGCCAGAAAATAATCTGGCCAAGGGTTAGCAGAATTTCGGCGATGATCAATATCACCACCGTTGCTTCCAGCCTTGTCGCGCGATCGGCGTCGATCATGTCAGTGAGCGTGCGCGCGGTTTCGACGATTGTATCGAGCTTGCGCTTTAAGGTTTCGCCGCGTTCCTTGAGTTCGTATTCATCCTCGAGACGGGCATAGAGCCGCTCGAGATCGGGCCGGTCCCACAGCACGTCGGGCTTTTCCTCGACGGCGACACGGCCCGACACGCGTTGTTGGACGAGAAGCGTCTGGCCGATCAATCGTAGCATCGAGCGGCGCTTCCATGGCGGCCGGCCGTTTCGCGCGAGCTCTGTCGCGAAGGGCTCTATAATATCGAAGACGGCATTGACTTCGCGTTCGTCGCGGCCGAGCGAGACGCTTTTGGCGAGCGCGTCGGCGACAACGAGAAAACGCTGCGCCGAAAGGTCCATCATCGCGATGGCGCCGCCGGGCGCAATCTTGTCTTCGAACTCGGGCGAGATTTCCAGGGCGGCGGACTCATCATCGATATGTTCATGCGGCCCCGAGACACGCAATTTGACTTGTTTCAGCACATCGTCTTCTTCGAGCGGCGAAAGGCCAATCATAACTGCGACGCCGAAACGGTAAAGCGCGACGAAGCCATTCGCACCGGCATGAAAAGCAAGCGGCGTCGCGGAGATCATGTCGGAGCGCTCGAGGCCGGCCGTGTCGATCCGGTCGCCAAGAAGCAGCGCGCGAGCCGTGACACGAGTGACGCCCGCCGAAGCGGGAAACTCTGGCTGAAGAGTGGTCATGGCGCATGACTACAGGGCAGGGCGGACGTTTGAAAGCTTATTGCGGCGCACGGGCTCAAACCTGCGCTAGCCGCTCCCTTAAGCTTTGCTTAGGGAGCCTCTGGCTAGCTCCACCCATCGGCGCTGCGGCTGGTTCAGGCGGACTTCGCCAATTCTCCGCCGGCTTCGCTCAGACATCTCATGCGAAGGGTAAGGAGTGTACCTCCGGCGCCGCCTGGAACGCACCGGCGCATTGCTCGAAAGTTTCAACCCCAACGAATGCCAAAACTATCGCGTCAACGCAGGCTACGCTTCATCCTAAAACTGATCATGCCATAGACGAGATGAATGATCTCCTAGCAATTAAAAAATTCCGCCGGGATTTGCGCGGCGAGATCACGGCCTGCCGCCTCGCCGAGCAATACCGCCTCGGCCAACGGCCCCGACGCCGCCGTCTCGAAAAACGTTGAGCCATCGGGTTTCAGCACGATGGCGTGCAAGTTAAGGCTGCCCGCCTCGATGCGTGCATGTGCGCCAATCGGCGTTTTGCAGGAACCGTCTAGTACCCGCAGAAAGGCGCGCTCCGCCGCGAGCACCATGCCCGTCGCCGCATCGAGAACCGGTGCGAGAAGTGCCCGCGTGGCACTGTCGTCCGCACGCGTGGTGATGGCAATCGCGCCCTGACCCGGCGCAGGAACAAATTCCGCCGCGTCGAGCACGGCCGTGGCTGCCGCCTCGAGACCGAGGCGCGTCAGCCCGGCAAGCGCTAGAAGCGTGGCGGCGACCTCGCCTTTTGCGACTTTGGCGAGGCGCGTCTCGACATTGCCCCGCAACAGCGCGATCTTCAGATCCGGCCGCAGCCGCTTGACCATGGCGCCCCGGCGCAGCGAGGCGGTGCCGACAACGCTTCCAGACGGAAGCTTAAGCGGATGCGGCGCGTGCGGAGAAATCCACGCGTCGCGCACATCCGCGCGGGGAAGATAACCAGCGATTTCTATTCCCGCGGGGAGAATTGTCGGCAAATCCTTCGCCGAATGCACGGCCATTGCAATATCGCCCTGAGCCAAGGCAAGGTCGAGCTCTTTGGTAAAAAGCCCCTTGCCGCCAACTTCGCTCAGCGGCAAATGGAGAATCGTGTCGCCGCTGGTTTTGATAGCGACGATCTCGATGGCGAGCGCAGTGCCATGCGCCGCTTCGAGGCGATCTCGCAACTCGCGCGCTTGGGCAAGCGCCAACGGGCTGCCCCGCGTCCCAAGTCTGCAGGGGAAAGCTTTGCTGGGCTGCGATGGGGACAACGGAATCGGCGCATTTCCTTATTGATTGCGATGGCTCTATAGATTGAAGATTAATGCGGCTGATGGCGAAAGCCAAATTTTGGCCGCCGAAGGTTCAACGGAAAGGCTTTGGCGGAGAGTCATGCGCGTTCTCGGCATCGAAACAACCTGCGACGAAACCGCCGCCGCTGTCGTCCAGTTGCAGCCGGACGGAACTGGCGAGATACTATCGAACGAGATCATGAGCCAGATCGCCGAGCACGCAGCGTTCGGCGGTGTCGTGCCGGAGATCGCGGCGCGCGCCCATATCGAAATTATCGACCGGCTAGTGCAACGTGCGCTCGACACTGCCGGGCTCGAATTAGCCGATGTCGACGCGATCGCGGCGGCGGCGGGGCCGGGTCTCATCGGCGGTGTCATCGTCGGGTTGACCACCGCGAAAGCCTTGGCCTTAGCGAGCCGCAAGCCTTTCATCGCGATCAACCACCTCGAAGCACATGCCTTGACGGCGCGGCTGACCGGCGAGCTCGGGTTTCCCTATTTGCTGCTCTTGGCCTCCGGTGGCCATACCCAATTGGCCGCGGTGAAAGGGGTGGGGGATTATGTCCGGCTCGGTTCGACCGTGGACGATGCGGCGGGGGAAGCCTTCGACAAGGTTGGCAAGATGCTCGGCCTTCCCTATCCCGGCGGACCGCGGGTTGAGAAATTGGCGGCCGACGGCAATGCCACACGGTTCGATCTGCCGCGCCCCATGCTTGGCCGGTCGAACCCCGACTTTTCCTTTTCCGGTCTCAAAACCGCTGTCCGGCTGGAAGTCGAGCGCGCCGGGCGTTTGACGACGGCCGATGTGGCCGATGTCTGCGCCTCTTTCCAAGCCGCGGTAGTCGATACGATCATCGACCGCTGCCGCGTGGCCTTGCGTCTTTTCCGCGAAATCGCCGGCCAGCCCACCGCCATAGCCGTTGCGGGGGGGGTTGCCGCCAATGGCGCCATTCGCCGGGCGCTGATGCGGTTTTGCGGCGAGGCCGGGCTGCGGCTTGCCCTGCCGCCAGTGTCTCTTTGCACCGATAATGGCGCCATGGTCGCCTGGGCGGGGATCGAGCGGCTGGCGCTCGGCCTCATCGACGACATGACCTTTGCGGCAAGGCCGCGCTGGCCCCTCGATGCCAATGCGGAAGCCGCGCATCTTGGCAAGGCGTGATGCGCCCGCTAACCGCTTGCCGAACTACCGGGCGAGTTCCTTAAGACCGCGAAGGATCAGTTCGGTGGCGGGCGCGCCCACGCCAAGTGCCGCTATCGACGCGGTCACCGCCGCCGCTGCCTGCGGCCGGCCATAGCCGAGATTGACCAAAGCCGAGAGGGCATCTTGCGCGGCGGTGGGCTGGCTGCGATCGAGTCCGGCAATACGTGCGGCCGCCACGCTGGCCATGCCGGATGCGCCCGCCTTGTCCTTTAATTCCGAGGCGATTCGCGCCGCGAGTTTTGGCCCGACCCCGGGCGCGCGCGCAAGCGCCGCCTTATCCTGGCAAGCAATCGCGGAAGCAAGGTCGGCAACGTCGAGCACGGTTTGAATCGCGAGAGCCATCTTGGCGCCGACACCTTGCACCGATTGGAGCAAGCGAAACCAGTCGCGTTCAACCTCCGAGAGAAAACCAAACAGTTTTAGTGAGTCCTCGCGTATTTGCGTTTCGATGGCGAGCGCCGCCGCCTCGCCGGGCCGCGGCAGCTTTTGCAGCGTCCGCCCGGAACAATGCACAATGTAGCCGACACCGTGCACGTCGAGGATCACGAAATCCTCGCCTTGGGAATCGACGATGCCGTTGAGCTTGCCGATCATTTTGACCGATTGCTTTATTTCGCGGAAGCCGTGGCTATAGCGAACTGTTGGCGGGCAACCAACGATTGAAATGACCTGCTCGTCCCGGTTTCCATTTTTTGCTAAGGCTCGGCGGCGGATTCCGGATTGCGCGCCCAAAGCCGGACCCGCGCGTGGGTGATCGCCACGGCGAGAGCGTCGGCCGCATCCGCGCCTTGCGCGCCGCTTCCGGGCAGGAGAGCCTTCACCATCATCGCAATCTGCGCTTTTTCGGCATGGCCAGTGCCGGTCACGGTTTTCTTGATAAGATTGGCGGCATATTCCGCAACGGGAAGCCCCGCGAGCGCTGGAACGACGAGCGCTATTCCCCGTGCCTGCCCGAGTTTTAGCGCGGATTGCGGGTCGCGATTGACAAAGGTTTCCTCGACCGCCGCCTCCATGGGCGCATATCCTGAAATGACGCGGGCCAGACCCTCGTGCAGTTCGCGGAGGCGGGTTGCGAGCGGCATTTGCGCGTTGGAATGAACACTGCCGCTCGCCACATAGTCGAGCCTCGCGCCCAAAACTTCGAGAATGCCCCAACCCATGTTCCGCAGGCCAGGATCAACGCCGATAATGCGAATTGCCGCTTGCACCATGGCCGAGTCTAACCCCCTCGCGGCGGGACGGAATTTCCCAGGGCAGGCTCACTCCAAAAGCATACGCTTCAAAAGCTCGATCTCCTCCAACAATGTTGCGTCCGTGGTCACGAGACCAGTGATTTTTCGCACCGCATGGAGGACGGTCGTATGGTCCCGGCCGCCGAACCGCCGGCCAATTTCGGGAAGCGACCGCGGCGTCAAGAGCTTGGACAGATACATGGCGATCTGGCGCGGGCGCACCACGCTCGCGGTTCGCCGCGCGGAAAGAAGATCGCCGCGGCTGACATTGAAATGGCTCGCGACCAGTTTCTGAATGTCCTCGATCTTGACCTTTTTCGGATCCGGAGTCCGCACCAGATCGCGAATGGCGAGCTCGGCGGTTTCCATCGAATGCGGCGCGCCATTCAATGCCGCATGCGCGAGCAGCCGGTTGACGGCGCCATCGAGATCGCGGCCATTCGTCCGGATGACGCTCGCGGCATAGGCGACGACCGCGGCCGGAACCTCGAACGTGTGATGCACCAGCTTGGCGGCGGCGATACGTGCTTCGAGAATTTTGACCCGCAGCGCCTCGTCGAGCCCGCCGATTTCGATGCAAAGCCCGCCGGCCAACCGCGACCGGACTCTTTCTTCAAGACTTTCGAGATCGCCCGGCGGCCGATCGGCCGCGATCACAATCTGCCGGCGGGAATCGATCAAGGCATTCAGCGTATGACAGAACTCCTGCTGGATCGACTTGCCCTGAAGAAATTGAATGTCGTCGATCACGAGGATATCGATAGCCCGCAGCCTTTCCTTGAAAGCGATCGCCGTCTGCGCCTTGAGGGCGGAGACGAATCCATACATGAATCGCTCCGCGGTGAGATAGATGACCCGGCGCTTGGCCCCGGCGGCGGCATGCGCGACGGCTTGGAGAAGATGGGTCTTCCCCAAGCCGACCGAGGCATGGAGATAGAGCGGATTGTACGAGAGCGGGTCCTCTGGGCCCGCGCGGGCGATCCTTTGCGCCTCCGAGTGGGCGAGCTGATTCGATGCGCCGACGAGGAAATTCGAGAAAATTAAGCGCCGGTCCAATGGCGAACCAGTGAGCGCTTCGGCCTCGCATGTCTCCGCCAAAGCCGATCTTGTCGAGGATGACATTGTCGCGCCGGATGGCCCCATCGGCAGGGCGGGTGCAAACGATGTTATATTCCGGCCCCGGCTCGAATCCGGGCCGGGCGCGTGAGCGAGATCGGGGAGGCCGCCAGTGGCACAGGCTGTCGCTGGCCGTGTCGAAGAACGGACATTGATCGACACATGCTTGATCGCAGGAAATTCGCTGGCCAACGTTGGGAGAATCCTGTCCACGTAGTGCGACTGAATCCAGCTCTTCAAAAATTTTGTCGGCACCGAGAGACAGACGTCCTGGCCCGAAAGCGCATCGAGTTCGAGGCACCCGAACCAGGATGAGAAAACCTCCTCCCCGAGTTCCGCGCGCAGCCGGCGGCGGATCCGCATCCACGCTTCGCCCTCGCCAGCGCCACCGCGGGAGGAGGCCGTTTCGCCAACGTTCGTTGGATTGGAAATTAGCCTGCGCAATTCTGGCATCGGTCTTCTTCCCTGGCAATCGAGGCAAGGCAACGGCTGCCGGGCAAATGCCGGCGCAAATTGTACTGACGAGCGTGAGAACGGGATGGCCGCGGAGTTAATCGCGTGGGAGTTGGCGGTGCCGCGTTGAGCCCCAGTCCGCCTTTCGATGACGCTCGGCCCGTGCCCTTGCGGTCGCATGGCGAAGCTGAACGCAACTTTTTCGAATAAAATCGCACGCGGTCATAAATCCCCCTCAGCTCCGCATTTGAACCTGCGGACCTTGATCAGGTTATATTCGAAGAAAGCATCGAATTCCGGACAATGCACGCCGAGACCAACAAACCAGCATAAAGTTTAAAGCCTCGGCAGAGCATGCGTTTGATCTCTGCCTGCTGAGCTGCGCGGATCTAACTTTTGCACAGGACAACACTACGCTTTTACAAACCCTACTCACGAAGTACGCCGAAGACCCGCAGGAAGACCCCCTCGAACTCTGGAGCAAGCCAGTTCCAGACCATGAGTGAATTTAGCAAAGGTTAGACGGTCCGCAAGCGCCGATTAACGAATCCGCAACCGCGGTTTAACGATTTGAGTGACGTTTTCCTTCATCCAATGGGAACGCGCGTGTTCCGGGCGAAGGCGTAACCGTCTGATTTCCCGCGGGTCAACCGAACCTCGAAAAAGGGCCAGGAAACCGGTTGGGGCGGTTGCAAAATAAAGTCCCGGATACGCGGCGCGGCGGCGGGATAACCCGCGTAACCCGGGCCTGGGGCGGGGCTTTAAATACAAGCCATTGGTTCGCATGGAAAATGATTGGGCGGAGTGCGCGCGACAACAAATAGCGATCATGCGCGTTCGTTTTTTCAGCCGCGCTTGCAAACAAAGAAAGCTCGGCATGCGAAGAGGTCCGAATAAAAGTTTTCATTATGCGTCAGTCGCGATTCAGCCACTGTTCAATTTTGCTCACACCTTTCAACTTTGCTTATTTTGTTTGCTTAACGCGTTCACGCGCCGGCTGAGCCGCGAGACTTTCCGCGCGGCCGCTCTGGCATGCACGATTCCCTTTTGTGCCGCGCGCATGACCAACGGCTGGGCGGCCTGCAGAGCGGCGGCCGCCGCGCCGGGCTCGCCCGCGGCGATCGCCTCCTCGACCTTGCGGACATAGGTGCGCATTTGGCTGCGGCGCGACCGATTGACCTCGGCGCGACGCTCAATTTTACGGACCGCCTTCTTGGCCGAATGTGTGTTCGCCATCAAAAAATATCCTGGCCACGGGCCAACGCGAGAATAGTCGACCACGATGGAAAGCCGACCAAGCAAGGCCTTTGGAGCATGATTTTCGCAACGAAAACCGGCTTCACGATCACGCAAGGACGAAAGGTTTAGCGCGCGATCAGGAGAGTCGCGCCAATAATCACGAACCTTCCGGCCCGTCAACGCGCAATATTGGCGCGCCCGCGAGCGCCTCGAGATCTGATCTTGCAATCTCGCGCCAGGATCCTCGATGTAAATGAGCTTCCCGGTCAGACCGCCGAAATCGCCAATGCCTCTTCGTTGGCGTCGAAGAGGGATTCACATCTAGCTGATAGATCATCGCATCGCGATACCCCCGCGGGCCGTCGCAATCGATCATTCGGACTCCGGCGCGCGGCAGCGCTATTCTTAAAATCGCCGGGCCGGCGGATAGGACCCGCTATGTCAACCCGGTTTGCTCCTTTGCTTCCGGAGCTTGGCCCAATGGTCGAGCCGCGCGCGAAGATCTTTCTCGAAGCCGCGGCCAACCGGCCTATAGAGCGTCTGCCGCCCGAGCGCGTCAGGCCAGTAATTTTGGCCCGAAAATCCGTCCGGCTCGTCGTGATCGTAGGCATAACTCGCGCCATAGCCTTCCTCTCGCATCAGCTTCGTCGGCGCGTTGAGAATGATTTTGGGCGGCATCAACGACCCGTGGTCCTTGGCAAGCCGCGCCGCAGCCTTGAACGCCGCATAGGCCGCGTTCGACTTCGGCGCGGTCGCGGCATAGATCACCGCATTGGCGATCGCAAGCTCGCCTTCGGGAGTGCCTAGAAAATCATAAGCGTCCTTGGCAGCAATGGCGACGGTAAGCGCCTCTGGGTCGGCAAGGCCGATATCCTCGACCGCCATGCGCACCACCCGCCTTGCGATGAACAGAGGGTCTTCGCCGGCATCGAGCATGCGCGCGAGATAGTAGAGTGCCGCGTCCGGGTCCGATCCACGCACGGATTTATGTAGCGCGCTGATCAGATTGTAATGGCCCTCCTGCGCTTTATCATAGATCGGCGCGCGCCGCTGGACGATCGAAACCAGCATGGCGGTATCGAAGATCTCGCCCGGCTTGGCGGCGCGCCATGCCTCCTCGGCGAGGCTCAGGGCAGCGCGGCCATCGCCGTCGGCCATCGCTACCAGGCCTAAGCGGGCATCGGGATCGAGCGGCAGGGCGCGCCCAGCGCGGGTTTCCGCGCGGGAGAGAAGTTTTTCGATCGCCGCCGCGTCGAGAGTATGGAAGATCATCACCCTCGCGCGCGATAACAAGGATGCGTTGAGCTCGAAGCTTGGATTTTCGGTAGTAGCGCCGATCAGGGTGATGGTGCCGTCTTCCATCACCGGCAGGAAGCTATCTTGCTGGGCTCGGTTGAAGCGATGCACTTCGTCGATGAAAAGCAGGGTTCCTTGGCCTATCCTGCGGCGGCCCCGCGCGTCTTCGAAAATCTTTTTAAGTTCGGCAACGCCGGAAAAAATCGCCGAAATCTGGACAAAGGCGAGCTTCGTCTCGTGGGCAAGAAGGCGCGCGACGGTCGTCTTGCCGGTCCCCGGAGGCCCCCAGAAAATCAGGCTGCCAAGCGTGCCAGAGGCAATGAGCCGGGTCAGTGCGCCTTGGGGTCCGAGAAGATGATCTTGACCGGCGACATCGACGAGGCTTTGCGGGCGCAGCCGGTCGGCGAGCGGATGCGGCGCGTCCTTTTCGAGATTGGCGGCGGCGAAGAGATCGGTCATCTCGCTTGCAAATCTGGGCCACGGGAGCTTCGAACGCAAGCCGGGGCAGAAGAGCGCGGGCCTAGAGCAATTAAGCTTAAAACCACTATTAAAGACTTGGCCAAGTTTTAATCCAATTTTGCACTCACATGGGTCATGCGCTGGCTTCGCCCATGTACGATTACTTTATCTAATGGTTCCATCTTTAACTATTCAGGCAAAGGTAAAATTTTATCCCATGCCAGCCGAGTGGCACTGCCGGATGATTATTCGACAAGAGGTGTAAAGTCATGAAAAATCGTTTCGAGATTTCGCCCACTTTCACGACCGCGCCCGAGCGGACCGCATGGTATAGCAAGACTGTGCCGGCCAAGGTCTACAAACTAAACCCTGAGAGAGCCGCGTTCATCGCGGCTATCCTAGCGGGCGCGCGACCGGAGCGCACTGAACGCGGGGTGAACCGCCTTAAGACAAGGGCTGATAAGGAATAACATTTTTCAGATTTCATAAAAATAAAGTTTTATTCATGCGCACCATTGCCTTTGTTTCGCAAAAAGGCGGTTGCGGCAAAACCACCCTTGCCGCTTGTCTCGCGGTCGCGGCGAAGGAGGCGGGAGAACGGGTTTTTATTCTCGATCTGGATTCCCAGAAATCCGCCGTTCGATGGGGATCGAAACGACACGATCCCGACTTGCCGGTGGAGGCGGTTCCCTCGGCGAGGCTTGCAGCAGCCTTAACCGCCCTTTCGAAGCGCAATATGAGCTATATCTTTGTCGATACCCCGCAATTAGAGTCGCCAAGATCGCTCGCCGCGATAAGGGCCGCCGACCTTTGCGTCGTTCCGGCGAGGCCAGCTACCTTCGACATTTGGGCGTCCGAGGTGACTGGCCGCAAACTGAAACTTATGGGCAAGGAGTTTATTTTCCTGCTCAATCAGTGCCCCGCCGCCGGCCAACGTGTGCAAGAAGGCATCGCCGCGCTTGAAGCCGTTGGCGCCCTCTTGTTTCCTTACATCAGCGCGCGTGCCGACTTTCTCGAAGCCGCGCGCACCGGCAAGGGCGTGACCGAGGTTGATCGAAAAGGCACCGCGGCCAAGGAAATGCGCGACCTTTGGCTGGCCCTCAAGCGCCGGCTACGGCCCATTCAAACTCGCGGCTGAGCGGCGTCCTCACCCGCCGGTCATGGCGGTGACCGCCACGCCGGACTAGCCGACTGTCGATCTCGGGCAAAAACCATCCCCGCTCCCCGCAGCGTCGCGTTGCCGCTTCGCGGTCCGTTTCCGCAATTTCCGGTTGCTCTATCGGCGAGCCGGCGATTCCGCGATCAATCCGGGGCATGATCGACCGAAACGCGATTGCGGCCGTCCTGTTTCGATCGGTAGAGTGCCCTGTCGGCGTGGCGCAAGAGCGCGGCGGAGGAATCCCCGGCGTTTTCGGCAAGCCCGGCCGAAACCGTGACGGCAATGGGTTGGCCGCCCGCTGCCACAACAAAGCCATCGCTCGCAATCGCCGCGCGGATTCTTTCCGCGGTCTCAAGTCCCCCGCGAAGACCGGTGCCGGGCATCACAACGACGAATTCGTCGCCGCCAAGCCGGCACATGAGATCGGTCTTGCGGATGATCTCTTTTGCGCGCGCGGCGAAGCATTTCAGAATACGATCTCCGGTGTCGTGGCCATGCCGGTCGTTGATCGCTTTGAAACCGTCGAGATCGAGAATCATCGCGCTGAGCGGACCTCCGCGCGGAGGATCGAGAAGCACGCCGAGTTGGGTTTCGAGGCAACGGCGATTTTTCAACCCGGTCAAAGGATCGAACGCCGCCATTTCGATCGTGGCTTCGACATTGTTGCGCAGACAGTCGGCGTATCGCTTCCACCGGATTTGCGTGCGCGCGCGAGCGGCAAGTTCGCTACGGTCGACCGGGCGCAGGACATAGTCGTTCACGCCAAGATCGAGGCCGCACAGAATCTGCTTGCGATCCTCGGGGTTGGCGACCGCCAGCACCGGAATTGGGCGGGTGCCCTCCCGGGATCTGAGCCGCGCGCAAAACCGGAGCCCCTCGCCCTCTGCGAGATCGAGACTGACGATGAACAGATCGTAATTGCCAGCGGAACCCAAGTCGAGCGCCTTGTCTCGATCCCGTTCGAGTTCGATATAATGGTGCTTCCGCAAGGCGTTCGAGATGAGCTCAGCCGACGCCGGAGAATCCTCGACGAGCATGATACGCCCGCCGGTGCCGTTGCCGGCCGTCGCGCGGGCGAACGGATCGCCGATCCCGAGCTTTGCCGTCCGCAGGGCACGGCTGCGCAGTTCGTCGAGGACGAGCCGCAGCCTTGAAAGCGATCGGACCCGCGCGAGGAGCGCCATCTCGTCGATCGGCTTGGAGAGAAAATCATCGGCGCCGGCATCGAGCCCGCGCCTCCGGTCGGAAGGTTGATTGAGCGCCGTCACCAGCACGACGGGAATATGCGCCGTTGCCTTATCGCCTTTCAACCGGCGGCAGACTTCCAATCCGTCCATTCCCGGCATCATCACATCGAGAAGAACAATGTCGCAATCGCCATTGGCACAGATTTGCAGGGCATCGGCACCGTTCGCCGCGGTCAAAACCTCAAAATATTCGGCGCTTAGACGCGCTTCGAGCAGCTTGAGATTAGGCGCAAGATCGTCGACAACTAGGACTCTTGCGGTCATGCTATGGGTGTTCCTGTCTTGTCACGCTGAGCATCTCCGGCAAATCATTCGCGATTATTGTTCATGCAGATAGTTGCGCACGGTTTCGAGAAACTTCACGATGGAGATCGGTTTCGACAGATAGGCCTCGCATCCGCCGAGCCTGATTTTTTCCTCATCGCCCTTCATGGCGAAGGCGGTAATCGCGATCACGGGAATATGGCGCAGAACTGCGTCGCCCTTGATCGTTTGCGTGACCTGAAGCCCGGAGACCTCGGGCAGTTGAATATCCATCAAAATGAGATCGGGCTTGTGCAGACGCGCGAGTTCCACCGCTTCAACGCCGCTCCGGGTCTGCACGGTCTTATAGCCATGCGCCTCCAAAAGATCGTTGAACAACTTCATGTTCAACTCATTGTCTTCAACAATTAGAATGCGTTTTTGCATCGGAAGTGCCCGGTTCCGGGCGGCGGAGGCTCCGCGCTCCGGAAATTCCAGCCGTACTCGTCTTTAGCGGATAGAACTTGACGAAAGGGAAATCGTTTTAGTGGAAAAATTCGATTTTAGGTCCTCGCCGGCCAAACAGCCACAACTCAGCAAATCCGCCGCCGAATCGCTAGCGATCGAGGTTTTAACCTTTCTCGCCGGAAATTCAGGCAGGCTCGATTGTTTCTTGGCTTTGTCCGGCCTTGGGCGGGATAGTTTGCGGGCGGCGGCCAGAGAGCCTGGATTTTTGGCCGCGATCCTCGACCATCTCGCCTCCGACGAGAGGCTGCTTCTCGCCTTTGCGGCCAACACCGGGCATGCCCCGGCAACGATCGCTAAGGCGCGGGACATTTTGTCCCCCCCAGCGGAGATGCCGTGAGGCGGCCGGCTGGAAACGTCACGAAACAGCTCCGCGAGGCTTGAAAGTCCCCGCCTGGCCCGTGCTATGCGTAAGAATCGACCACTGGGAGCCTCGCATGATCTGGCCTCTGCCTCGACGCCCAAAACGCCACCCCGCCCCGGAGCACGGCGCGCAAGCTGAGGCCGTCGTTACGGAAAAACTCGATCTTGCCACCCGTTTGCGGCGCAACCGCAAGGCGGATTGGACACGCAGGCTCGTTTGCGAAAACACGCTCTTTGTGGACGATCTCATCTGGCCGGTCTTCCTTTGTGAGGGCGACGCGCGCGAACCCATTGCCTCGATGCCCGGCGTCGAGCGCTTCTCCATCGACCAGGCGGTGCGCGCGGCTGCCAGCGCCGCGGAGCTTGGCATTCCGGCGCTCGCCCTGTTCCCTTTTACAAAGCCTAGCCTGCGCAACGAGCAGGCGAGCGAGGCGCTCAATCCAGAAAATCTCGTTTGCCGCGCCTGCCGCGCGATCAAACGTGACGTGCCAAATCTCGGCCTTATCACCGATGTCGCGCTCGATCCCTATACCAGCCACGGCCACGACGGCATCTTGCGCGGCGAGCGGATTTTAAACGACGCGACGGTTTTCGTTCTTGTCGAGCAGGCGTTGAACCAGGCGCGCGCGGGCGCCGACATCATCGCGCCTTCCGACATGATGGATGGGCGGGTTGGCGCGATCCGAAAGGGGCTCGACGCGGAAAATTTCGAGGAGGTGCAGATATTATCCTACGCCGCCAAATATGCCTCGGCCTTTTATGGGCCCTTTCGCGATGCCGTCGGCACCAATGCGACGCTGATCGGCGACAAGCGCACCTATCAGATGGACCCGGCCAATTCCAACGAGGCATTGCGTGAGGTAGCACTCGATATCGCGGAAGGCACCGACATCGTGATGGTGAAACCGGGTCTCCCCTATCTCGATATACTTTTCCGGGTGAAAGAGCGCTTCGGCGTGCCGACCTTCGCCTATCAGGTGTCGGGCGAATATGCGATGATCATGGCGGCGGCGGAGAGGGGTTTTATCGACGGCGACAAGGCCATGCTCGAAAGCCTTATCGCCTTCAAACGCGCCGGTGCCGACGCGATCCTCACTTATTTTGCCCCCCGCGCGGCGAAGAGACTGAAAGAGATGGCGTGAGGAATTTGTGCCCCGTGGTCAAGCCAAGGTAGTGCCGTGGCACTCGTCTGGTAGGTATAGGCACCGACTGCTGAAGAGACTGCCATTCGAGTCAACAATCGCTGCAATTTGGGCAAACACTCGGGCAATGTCTTCCGCGGTAACCACGTTTATCGGCTCGCCATCAGTAAGAGCCGCACCCTCGCACTTTCAAAGGGTGCGTTAGGCAAGAGGGCCTTGCAAAGTTGGGCGCATGGCAGCGGGGAGTCGAGAGGCGGACGCGACGATCTTGCTGCGTTCGGCGCGCAAATCGAAGCGTTCACAAGCCTATCAACGTTCGTCCGCGTTTCTCACGGACCTCGATCCTTCCCGTAAGCCGTTCGGTGCGTAACTCAAGAATTGTGCAACACGCAAAAACGCGATATACGACAGACACTTCTTGCCGTTTTTGACCCCTCAAGGCGTGATCGGTGCAATTGCTTGATCTGCCTACGACCTAGCCTGACCCGCTTTGCCAATTCGAGAAGCCCGTTGCTGACGAAGCTAGGCCGTGTTGTGGATTTAGCGGCATACGCAACGGAAAGCCCCTTACCGGGCCAGCGAGTGAGGAGCACATTGAGATACGGGTGTTGTATTTCTCCGGTCCACTTCAAGGAAGTATTGAAATGATAGCAGCAACTTCTCGGCAGCAAGTTCGGCGTTCCAGGCGGGCCCGCCTTGCTGCCAAGAGCCTCATTGTTTTCCTTTTGGCTTTTGGGTTTAGTCCAATTTTCCAGTTGTTCTGGAGTGTCCCCTCTCACGCGCAGGTGACAACGTGCGATAAGGCGTATTTGAAAACCCTACCCAAACCTACGCCAGCCGCACCCTCACACAGAGTGGTGCAATTGGTCAATTGTTCCAACCAGACGCTGCTGGGCACGGCGACCGCGGCCCACCGGGTCGGGAAGCCGCCGACCCCGGTTTTCCCGCGGGAGGGAACCTGGGTCATGCTGCCATACGGCTCGCCCAACAACACAAATGTCCTGACCATCGACATACCGAAGCAATGGGAGGCCACCATCGGCTCAGGCGCTGTAGGCCCGAATTTCTGGGCACGAACAGGTTGCCGCTATGACATAACTAATAACATAGCCCAGTGCGAGACTGGCGGCTGCTCCGGCATCTACGATTGCAGCAAGGCGCAGCTAGGGCCCCCGGCGGGCGCCACCCTTGCGGAGTGGACTTTCTATCAAAACGTACCGGGGACGGACGTATACCTGGATCATCCGGATATCAGCGCGGTTAATGGCGTGAACCTGAACCTGGACATCCAGCAGGTCGGGGGCAGCACTTCAGACCCCTTGAACGCAAAAGACCTGCAGTGGCTAGCCCAGAATTACCCGCTCACGGTACACGGAGCCGATCTGCGAACGCCGGGTCTAGGGCTGGGTCAGTGCTTGCCCGGCTTCCGACTCAAACGCTCAGACCTTACGGGCATTACGACCCCTCCGACGCCTCCGGGCCAAGCGGTGTACGGTTTTGTCATCGCAAACGATGCCGGCGAACCGAAAGGGGGAAACGGGGTGGTGGCCTGTTTCTCGAATTGCGGGAGATATGAGTTTCCGAAAGCGCCGGCTGCCCTGCCACTTGCGACGTTTCTGACGCCACGTGCTTTTTATGGCAGACATTCTGCCTAAACGCGCCGGCAAGCGCATACGGCAAGCCCTGTACCATGCGCTCAGATTGTTATGTCAACGGGAAGGATTACGGGATTGCGTGTTGGAACAACGGGGTGAAGACGACGTGCGAAGGCCGGGGATTCATTAAAAATGCAAGCTGTGATCCAAATGTCTGTACCTTTCAATACGGTTATGCGGGAAGCATCGCTTGGCAGCCTCCATACGGTCGTTGCACTCGCGTCACCAGTGACGAGCGTGCCTGCATTGGCGACGATACTGTGCATCAGGTCATGCGCAAAGCGTATACTTGGCCCAACGATCCTCAGGTCTACGGGGGGACGCGCCGCTTTATCGAATGATCTTCGCGCCAGGTGGCACAACTGTTCCGATCACTCCTTCCGTCGGTGAGATCCCACTTTGCAGTTCCCTGCCGACGATATATGGCTATGCCTCCCAGCTTTCAGCGTCACCACCAACACCGCCAGCGTGCCCAAAGCCCTGCGATGGCACGGTATATCTATGCGGGAACCCCCCGCGGCCGCCGCCGGCCGCCACGTTCGCTGTTGCCTATCCGAATGCTACCGCAACTCAAACATGGGCTTGTAATTTCAATCCCGCAGGCGGGGGTGGGAACAACGGTGTTATATGCCGGTGGCATTGAATGATCGGCTACGGCTTCACTCACACGATTACGGGGCCAAGATCGGCGCTTCTTTCAAGGCGGCGGCACCGCATGGCTCAGTTGAATACATCTCAAATAGATACCACAGGGGCCGCGCCGAAGGGCGGCCCCTGCCTCGGTGGCGATTTTTGGCAATGCGCGGGTAAGCACGGCAGACACTCATTGCTTAGGTGGCGGCGTTGAAAGCCGCCTGTGAGCAGGTCCAAGACCAGCCGGCGCGAACGCCATTTCATATCACATGGGGTTTGGTGGTATACGCCCGCGCTAAATCGTCTGATTATAGGCGCCGACTCCCTTGTTCTCGCGCAAGATCGCATCGACCGCGGCAAACATCTCGCGCATCCTGGCCTCCGACACAGGGCTTTCTACGACAACCACGAGCTCGGGCTTGTTCGAGGACGCGCGGACGAGCCCCCATGTGCCATCCTGCACTGTGACGCGCACGCCATTGACGGTGACGAGATCGCGAATTTTTTGGCCTGTGAAAAGTTCGCCTTCCGCTTGCATCGCCTTGAAACGTTCAGTCACCCGCTCGGCAACGCCATATTTTTTCTCATCGTCGCAATAAGGCGACATGGTCGGCGAACCCCAGGTCTTCGGGAGTTCCGCGTAAAGCTCGGCCATCGATTTTTGCGGGTTGCGATCGAGCATCTCGACAATTTGGATGGCGGCGAGAATTCCATCGTCGTAGCCGCGCCCGACCGGAGGGTTGAAAAAATAATGCCCGGATTTTTCGAAGCCCGCGAGCGCCTTGAGTTCGCTCACCCGCCGTTTCATGTGGGAATGCCCCGTTTTCCAATAATCCACCGTGATCCCTAGGGCGAGAAGCTCTGGATCGGTCGCAAAAAGGCCTGTCGATTTGACATCGGCGACGAAAGTCGAGCCGGGGTGGAGTTTCGCGAGATCCCGCGCCAGCATGACGCCAATTTTGTCGGCAAAAATTTCCGCGCCGCGATTATCGACGACGCCGCAACGGTCGCCGTCGCCATCAAAACCAAGGCCCACGTCGGCGCCGGCCTCCAGCACCGCGGCGGCCATCGCATGCAGCATGCGAAGATCCTCGGGGTTTGGATTATAGCGCGGAAAGGTGAAATCGAGCTCGGTGTCGAGCGGGACCACCTCGCAGCCGAGCGTCTTCAATATTTTTGGCGCGAACGCCCCGGCGGTGCCATTGCCGCACGCGGCGACGACTTTGAGCGTTCGCGAGATTTTCGGCCGCTTGGTCAAGTCGGCACTATAGCGGGCTGGGAAATTCTCGACGAACCGGTAGGAACCGCCATCCGCGTAGCGGAATTTTCCTTGAAGAACGATCTCCTGCAAGCGGCCCATCTCGTCCGGGCCGAACGTCACCGGCCGCTGCGCGCCCATTTTCACGCCGGTCCAGCCATTCTCGTTATGCGAGGCGGTCACCATCGCGACCGCCGCGACATCAAGCTCGAATTGCGCGAAATAGGCCATCGGCGAAAGCGCAAGACCAATATCGTGAACTCTTATGCCGGCTGCCATGAGGCCGACAGTCAGCGCATGTTTGATCGAAGCCGAATAGGCGCGAAAATCGTGCCCGGTCACGACTTCGGGCATAACGCCCATGTCATGGACAAGGGTGCCGAGGCCCAGCCCCAAGGCCTGGACGCCCATGAGATTGATTTCTCGTTCGAACAGCCAGCGCGCGTCATATTCGCGGAAACCGGCCGGCTTCACCATCGGGGAGCTTTCATAGGCGTAGGTATTGGTCTCTAAGCGCGCCACGGGCTTGGGAAACATGGAAAGTCCTTGCGTAAAGATGGCGTGCGCCGGAACGCCATCGCCCGCGCCGGTCTGCCAAGAACCGCGCCAAATATCGTCCGGCGCGGCAAGCGCGTCCACTGCCGGTCTAGGGCTGCTTGGCGATGATCTTGTCCTTGATCCCGGCGTAGACGGCGGCGGGAATGATTTTCTTTTGCACCAGCTCGTCCTTGCCCTTGTAGGGACGGTTCGTGATGATTGCGGCGGCGCGGACATCGCCGATACCTTTCAAGGCGCTCAGCTCTTTTTCGCTTGCCGTATTGATGTCGATGAGCTGCGCCGCGGCAGATTTCGCCGCTGGCTTCGCCTTGCTGGGTGTGGCTGTTGGCGCCGGACCGGCCTTTTCCGGAACAGCGGGTTGAACCGCTTGCGCGAAACACGGCGTCGCGAGAGCGCTGGCCGCGCATAGGCAAAGTGCAAGGATTGTTTTCCTGGGGATTCTCATGGCGATTCCTTCCTGGCAAGGCCGGGCTGAGCCGGTCAAGGCGATTTACGGAAATCTGGAGAACCGGCGTATAGCGCGGCTTTTGTTGTTCTGAAAGGGCCCGATGGCAATCCTGCCCATGCTTGCTGCGCGGACCGCGAACAGGCCCGCAAAATCCTCTCCATTTGCATCGCCAAACTTGCATCGCCAAGCCCTCGCCGCCGCTGGAAGCCTCGTTCGATATTTTCATTAGTTCAGCCATCAAATCACCGTGGGCACCCCCAAGAGCCCTGTTCAAATCCAACATCACCCGTGTTAACGATAGGATGGTGCCCGCCTTGAACGAAATCGGGCGCGGATTCGTCTCGCGAGCGCTGCCCGCAAACTTGCGCAAGTGCCGCCCCGAGAAATGATTCTTCTTACTATTCAGCTGGAGTCGTTGTTATGCGATCGACGACGCGCTTTTTGGGTTTGATTGTTGGCTTGTTTTGGCTTTCTCCCGTTGCAGCCGCGCCCTGCCGCGATCCGGCGGGATTCGACGCTTGGCTCGCGGGTTTCAAAAGGGAGGCCGCCGCCAGCGGTATTTCTCCATCGGCGATCGGCGCGCTCGATGGCGTCGCCTACGATCCAGGAATTGTCGCGAAGGATCATGGCCAGCATGTCTTCCGGCAGAGTTTCGAGCAATTCTCGGGCCGCATGGTAAATGCCTACCGCCTTCGCCGGGGCGCGAGCTTAATGAAGCAATATGCCGCGACGTTTGCCCGGATCGAGCAGGACTATGGCGTGCCCGCCCCGGTGATCGTTGCGATCTGGGGGCTTGAGACCGATTTCGGCGCGGTTTCCGGCAACACGCCGACATTACGGGCGCTGGCAACACTTGCTTACGATTGCCGCCGCTCCGACATGTTCCAGACGGAACTTATGGACGCCTTGCGGCTTATTCAACGCGGCGACCTCTCGCAAAGCGCGCGCGGCGCGTGGGCGGGCGAAGTCGGCCAGACCCAATTCATGCCTTCGTCCTATCTTAAATTCGCGGTCGATTTCGAAGGGAACGGCCGCCGCGATCTCATTCACAGCGTGCCCGATGTTTTGGCCTCGACCGCCAATTTCCTTCGGAGCTACGGCTGGCAACGTGGCGGCGCCTGGACGCCAGGTTCGGCCAATTTCGGCGTCATCAAGGAATGGAACAAGGCCGACGTGTATGCCCGGACGATTGCCTATTTCGCGACGAGACTCGCCGGCGGCGAGTAGTCCGCGAATAGGAGCAAAATCACGGCGCACCCGTTTTTTCTTTGCCGCGCTCAAGACAGGCTCGACAACAGAATTGCAACCGGCTATGCAGAGGCGTCACGTCAAGCTGCTGGCGGGGGCGAACAATAGCACCCGCAAACAAGGCCTGACGGCATCCCCATCGCGCGGGAGAAAATAATCTCCTCGCCCGCGGCGCCGGAGGCATTCACCGCGAAAAACAAGGTTCCGTCCTGTCTTTCTGAGGCCTGTCCGCGGCCGGCGCAAACTCCCCTTCCGTATTCAATGCGAGGATTTACCCATGCACCTTGGCAAGCGCTCGATCGCAGAATTTCTCGGTACTTTTTGGTTGACGTTTGGCGGCTGCGGCAGCGCGGTCATTGCCGCCGCCTATCCTCAATTGGGAATTGGTTTTCTCGGCGTCGCGCTCGCCTTTGGCCTCACCGTGCTGACGATGGCCTATGCGGTCGGCCATATTTCCGGTGCTTATTTCAACCCGGCGCTCACGATCGGCGCATGGACCGGAGGGCGGATTCCCTTCGGCGACGTTATTCCCTACATCGTGTTCCAGGTTGCCGGAGCGGTTGCCGCGGCGGCGGTGCTCAAAATCGTGGCGGAAGGCCAACCGGGTTTTGTGCTCGGCGGTTTCGCCTCGAACGGCTTCGGCGATTTGAGCCCCGGCCATTACAATCTTGTGTCCTGCGCCATCACCGAGGCCCTTCTGACTTTCTTTTTTATGCTGGTCGTTCTGGGGGCAACGTCGGCGGGGGCGCCGGCGGGCTTCGCGCCGCTCGCGATCGGGCTCACCTTGACCCTCATTCTCCTCATAGCCCTTCCGGTCACCAACGCCTCGGTCAATCCCGCGCGAAGCACCGGACCGGCGATCTTTGCCGGCAAAGCCTATGTCGATCAGCTTTGGTTGTTTTGGGCCGCACCGATCGCCGGCGCCGTGGTGGCCGGTATCGTGGGCAGGGGCTTATTCCGCAAGCCCGCGTAAGTACTAATCAGTTCACAAGTCCATTACATTTCTGGCGTTGCGCGGCAAGGAATGTATTGATGAGTTTACCTATTCTTTGAAGACCTCGTAGCTTTGAATGGCAGGGCGCCAACGGTGCCGGCCTTCCTAGGGTCGCGGACGGCTTTCCTCGCTTCGCCAATCCTTGCCAGCTCATGTCCTATCTCGGTCTGACCCGAGCGAACTGTCCCGCGCGCCGGCGTTAAAACGACAACTTCGCGCCCACGACAAGCAATGCACCTGCAAGTAGCGGCCGCAAAACACGATCTGGAGCAAATGCCGCAATCTGGCCGCCGAGTGCTATTCC
>JBOHJU010000008.1:0-25787 GCA_050728755.1 Methylocella sp. | reverse complement strand
GCTTCAAGATCACCTGGAATTGGTAGAAATGCTGCAACCGGTTCGGATTTTCGCCGTAACGGCCATCCTTGGGGCGGCGCGAGGGCTGCACGTAGGCGGCCTTCCAGGGGCGCGGGCCAAGCGCACGCAGCGCCGTGGCAGGATGGAATGTGCCGGCGCCCATTTCGAGATCATAGGGCTGGAGGATGACGCAGCCGTATCCGGCCCAGTATTTTTGCAGCGCTAAAATGAGATCCTGGAAGGAGCAAGCCTTGCCGGGCGAACTGGAACCTCTTTCCTCTGCCACGCATGCGTTCTTCATGGTTCGGCCTACTCTGTCAGCGGAGTTTTCTATCGGCGCCATTGCACGACAAGCGCGGCGGCGGCGAAGCGGGCCACTGGACGGCCAAGCCGTATAATAGCGGATAATTTACTGACGAAAAAGTGAGATTGAAAATGCTTTTAAAATCGAGTCGGTGCAGTTTATTATCATACCATTCGGAGATACTTGTCCAACGCAATCTCCGCTCGAAGTCAACCCATTTTGGTATCTTGTGTAGTACTTCGTTGCGACGCTTAGTCCTCTCAGCTCGCCGCTCCCGGAGGATTCGCACCGAACTCCAGTTGGGAGAATGCCCGACCGGGCGAGTTCAAGTTTTTCGCCATGCTGGGTGATGCGAGTGGTGTTGCTCGGGGCGCCGGCATCCTGCCAGACGCCGCTGATGTCCAAAATCGCTTCTGCTAGAGGTGCCGGTTTTGGCACCGGAGAAAACTTGTCCCAATTGGAGATCAATGCGGCGCCAATGGTGCCGACCAGCCCGATGACTGCGCAGGAAATGAGTACTTTCGAATTGGACTCCGGCATGCCGTTGTTCCTGGGGATCCGTCGTGGTCCCCGGCGATGATTTTATGTAGCCGGAGGCCCCGCGTGTGGCTGGCGCGACGGCTCGGATGACAGGCCCACTATATCAGATCGGCGGGCGGATCAAATGGGCTAGGCATGGGTGGCTGCGGGCAAAAGGGCGATGGGTATTCGAGTTGCCGCCTCCTCCTGCCGGCAGTGTTTTCACGCGAGCGGTCGTCCGGTTTCACACGTCATCGCGCGCGATATTTCCCGCATGGGTCTGGGCAATGGCTCGGCGGCGTGTATATTGTCGAGGCCGCCACGCGCAAGTCCAAGGCGGACATCATTTGTCATAAGGGCAGCCCAAATAGGACAATCGGCCGATGGCGATTTACCGGCCCGTAACATTGACCAGTAGGAGGGAAAATGAAGCTTTTGAGAATAGCAGCCGTTGCGGCCTTGACCGCCTATGGCGGAATCATTGCCAGTGCCGGGAACGCGGCGCCAGCAGCGGGCGTTCTGACCGGGGCGCCAACTGTGCGGACCCTGGCAACACCAGCTCCTGGAGCCTTGGTCGAAAAAGCCTACTGGCACAGATACAGATGGCGTCGTTGGCATAGATGGCATCGCTGGCATAGATGGCATCGCTGGCATAGATGGCATCGCTGGCATAGATGGCATTATTGGCACCCGTATTACAGGCATTATTACTGGAGGCCGTACTATTGGCATCCATTTTATTGGTAATACGCCAGGACAGAGAAGTAACCTAAGAAATACCATGAGAGGAAGGCCGCCGCGGCCGGCCCGGCCTTTTCTCTCGATAATCCGAGGCCGCCATGGCGTTAGGAAAAAAGACGGCTTGACCTGAACGACGATGGAGAACATGTTCGGTACGCTGGTTTGCAAGCGTTTTGTGAATAGATCGCGAATTTACATCGTGTTTTGCGTCCAGCAACAACAATGCCACAAGGACGAAGATAAACGATTGATGCAGCTTCAGTCTTCGCAACTTTAGCAGGGAGAATATAAAATGCGCTTACCCCCAAAATCAGGATTTGCGATGGCGGCGATCCTTTCCGCATCTATTGGTTTCGCGGGCTCGGCCCAAGCGGCGCCTTTGGCAGGCGTGGCGGCGGCTGTCCCGGCGGTGCAGATAACCCAGGCGCCCTCGGTTGCCGAAGCCCTGCCCGAAAAAGCCCATCACCGTGGGTATGCACGTGAAGATAAGATGAAGATGGAAGAAAATATGAAAATGCGCCATCATCATCACCACCATCATCATCACCACCACCACGAGCACCCCGCGACGTAGGCGTCGCGTGGCATCGTGTGAAGGACGTCGGGTGTCTTCGTGCAAACGAAGGCACCCAGGTTACGCAATACCCTCGCGCTTCACCATTCGATCATTGCCGCGCCTCTATGAATGGCATCGGCGGCTTCGGTGAAGCCCTCTCCATCGTGGAGCACGAGCGGCGGGGCGATCGCGAGCGGCGCGTGGCTGCCTTTTTTCCCGCGCACGAGAATGCGCCCAGCCTTCGCCTCGCGCCGCGGATAAATCGGCAGCACCGTGATGCCGCCGGTGCGCCCGGCCAGGGTTTGCAGGATAAGCGGCAATGCGTCGGGGCGATGGATCAGAATAAATAATCCGCCGGGCGCAACCGCCGCCAGCGACGCCACGATCCAGGCGGCAAGCGCGCCCTCGGCGGGCATGGCATGCGCGCGTCGCTTTCGAGGGTCCGGCGAAAGCCGCGCCCGGCCTGGATCGAGAAAAGGCGGATTGGTAATGACAAGTCCGGCGCTTTCGTCGCGCAGGCCCGCGCCGCGCCTGCTCGCCTTCGACAAAAGATCGGCCTCAAGGACATGGCCTCGGCCAGCCAGCTGATTCTGCAAAAGATTGGCGCGGGCCAATCCCGCGATGTAGGGGTCATTCTCCAAGAGGCCGATGCGCGCGCCGGGCCGCGCCACCGCCAGGGCCAAACCGGCGGCGCCAACGCCGGCGCCAACGTCGATGGCAAGACCGGAAAAATCGGCCGGCGCCGCCGCCGCGAGAAGCACGGCGTCGGTGCCGCAACGGTGGCCTTCGGCCGGCTGACGAAGCAGGAGCCGGCCGCCGAGAAACGGAGCGGCGGCGGCCGGGGGCGAGCGATCGCCCGCGGCCTCAGCCATCGTTCAATTCCACGCCAAGCCCCGCCGTCGCCAAGGCCGACCGCGCGCGCGCCGCAGCATCGGCCGCGACAAGCACCCGGCGCGGCAAAAACGACAAAGACCCTTCGAGCGCGCTCATATGCCGGTCGGCAACGAAAATGGCGATGCCGAGTTCCGCGAGAATTGCTTCAACCCGCGAAATCAACACAAGGTCGTTGGTGCGCAGAAGCTCGATCAATTCGCCTCCAACAGAATAGCGAGGGCGCCAAAACTGGCGCGCGAAACGGCGATACATCGTGTAACGATTTCGGGCTTTTTATCAGTCCTGGGCGGAGCTTGCTTTGGCCTTTGTTCCATGCTGGGCATTAAAGCAATCTAGGGTTTGGCCGCCAGCCCTTCGCGTGGGAAAAGTGGTCCGACGAGACCGGCCGGATCGCGCTCCTAGTTGCGAAGCGCCAAGCTGAGCCCTAATAAGAAGCGCTAAGCCGCGCCCTAACGCGCCCTAATGAGTGCCGCCGATATTCGGAGAATTCAATCTTGGGCGTTGTCATCCCCCTCGAAGAAAAAATCCAGGAGCCCGGCATCGACGGGCTGCTCGTCTTGGTGGCGCAGGATATGGTACGCGTCAATCAGACGATCGTTTCCCGCGCGGCCTCCGACGTTTCAATGATCCCCGAGGTCGCCAATCATCTGATTGCGTCGGGCGGCAAGCGGCTGCGTCCGATGCTGACCTTGGCGGCCGCCGGGATTTGCGGCTATGCCGGGACGGGACATATCAAGCTCGCTGCCGCGGTGGAATTCATGCACACCGCCACTCTGCTCCACGACGACGTTGTGGACGAGAGCGACATGCGCCGGGGCAAGCTCGCGGCGCGCATGCTATGGGGCAACGAGGCGAGCGTTCTTGTCGGCGACTTCCTCCTCGGCCAGGCTTTCAAAATGATGGTCGAGGTGGGCTCGCTCCCCTGCCTCGATACACTCTCGTCCGCGGCCGCCGTCATCGCCGAAGGCGAAGTCATGCAGCTTTCCGCAGCCAAAGATACCGCGACGAGCGAGGACGATTACCTCGCGGTGATCCGTGCCAAGACGGCCGCCTTGTTCGGCGCCGCTTCGGAAGTCGGCGCCCTTCTCGGACGACGGCCGAAGCCCGAGGTCGCGGCTTGCCGCGGCTACGGCCTGAACTTCGGTATCGCGTTCCAGCTCGTCGACGACGCGCTCGACTACGGCGGAACATCGGCCAAGCTCGGCAAGAATACCGGCGACGATTTCCGGGAAGGGAAGATAACCTTGCCGGTCGTTCTGTCGTTCCGGCGCGGTTCGCAAAGGGAACGGGAGTTCTGGCGTCGCACCCTGGAGCAAGGTCAAATCGCGGAGGGCGACCTGGAGACAGCGATCGCGACCATGCACAAGCACCGCGCGCTCGCCGACACGATCGAGCGGGCCCGCCATTATGGCGCCATGGCACGCGACGCCCTGGAGCTGTTTCCTGCCTCGCCGTGGAAATTCGCCCTGAGCGACGTAATCGATTTCTGCGTCAACCGCGCCCATTGAGCGTCCCGCGGCATCGATTCGCCGATCCTTCCATGATAGCTGCAGCCGCGCAATCGTGCCCGGCGATCCGCCCCATTTTGGCACGCTCTTTGTCCGGCCCTAGTAACCTGTTCTCAAGCTTACCCGGCAATAAACATCGCGAGCGGGCGGCCGATGGCGCCAAGGCCTGCCGATGAGCATGGG
This sequence comes from Methylocella sp., assembly GCA_050728755.1. Lineage (GTDB taxonomy): Bacteria > Pseudomonadota > Alphaproteobacteria > Rhizobiales > Beijerinckiaceae > Methylocapsa. The sequence continues at coordinate 21,082 of JBOHJU010000008.1, read as the reverse complement.
ATACGCATGGGTTATTCGCGGACGGGTTGGGCGGCGGGCGCCATAGCGCCATGGTGCCTTGGCATGGCGCTTGCCGTCTCGATGAGCGCGGATGCCGGCCAGGAAGCCGCGTCCGGCGCGTCTTTCGCGCCTTTGCCTTTGCCCGCGCCGGCGCCGCCCGCCGTACTGGTCCCCGCACAACCGCCGGCGCTTGGCCTCGATTTTGGCGAGGGCCTGGGCGCGGCGCGAAAGCTCTTGCGAAATGCGAGTCTGTCGATCGGAGGCGGCGAAGAATTCAAGCGTCTCCCCGATGAAATCGAACCGCGCGCCGATTTGAAACCCAATGCCCGGCGGTTTCCAGAGGTCGACCGCACCAACAGGGGAGATCCCGTGGCCGATCTACGGCCGGCATTCGACACGAGGCTTCGCGATTCCCACGACCTCGCCAACTTCCGCGCCGACGACCTGATTTTCCAGCATGACGAAACCCGGCCGGCGGGAGCCTTCGCGGTTCCGGACGGCGAAGCATCCGGCCTCGACCGCGTTGCCGCCTTCGAGCCATGGCCCGCTGGCGACAGTCCGGTAACGGCGCATCCCACTGCCGGGGCGTCGCCGGGCCACGGCGGGTCCGCTCTGACGATGCGTCCAGCCGCGATCAACACGCGGCTATTGCAAGGAGCAACGCTGCCGATCCGCCGCGCGATCGCGCTCGGATCGGCGACGCCCGCTCCGGCGGATTCAGCACCCGTCGAGGTCGTGGCGCTTCCCGGGGCGCCTCGGACGCCCGGCACGGGCGAGATTCCAGCGCTGGGCGTGCGGCGATATTACGCGGCGCTCATGGATCAGGACAAATCAGCGCGGGAAAGCCGCTGCCTTGCCGAAGCCATCTATTTCGAAGCTCGCGGCGAATCCAGGGAAGGTCAAGCGGCGGTTGCCCAGGTTGTCTTGAACCGGGTCTCGAGCGGCCTTTATCCGCCAACAATTTGCGGCGTTGTCTACCAAAACCGATGGCACTATAACGCTTGCCAGTTCTCTTTTGCCTGCGAGGGCAAATCCCTGCGCATCGACGAACCCGATGCGTGGCGGCGTGCGGTTCGCATCGCCGGCGAGGTGACAAACGGCAAAACGTATGTTTCCGATATCGGCGGCTCGACCCATTTTCATGCTAATTATGTCCGGCCACTCTGGGCAAGGCGACTTGAAAAAATGGACGTCATTGGGCATCATATTTTCTATAAGCTAAGGCCTGGGCAGAGCTGATCATTTGCCGTTTTGCGCCAACCCGCCCGAATGGCCGGCGTGATCGATTTGGATTTATCTCCGGCGGCGGAGCGTAATCCCTACCGTGAAACCGGGTCCGACTTAGGTGGGGAAACGCAAAACGGCCATGTTCGGCGCGAGATCTCGCGAGATCGCGCCCTTGGCGGCCGGAAAATCGCCTCGTACATCGAAAGACCGTCATATGTCGATCAATTTGAAGTTTGTCCAGAAAGTTCCTGGCTGGAACGGCCACGGCCGGCATTGCCGCCGCCGCGCCTTGCGCGGGTTCGCGGTGCTTTTGCTGCTGGCATTGACTTTTCCGGCCGCGCTGGCGAGCGCGCAAGCGCGGGCGCGGGAAAATTTGGCCATAGCAGCCCCGTTCGAGGTCGGCGAAAGTCCGTACGGTAATTATCTCGCGGCGCTTGTCGCGGGTTCCGAGCGCGATACCGTGGCCGCGGCGACTTTCTTTCGCGAGGCGCTGCGGGCCGATCCGCGCAATCCGAATCTGATTGAGCGCGCCTTCGTCGCGGCGGTCTCGAACGGCAATATGGAAGACGCCTTCGGCCTCGCCCATCGTCTGCTCGCGCACGAACCAAACAATAGCCTGGCGCGCCTCGCCTTAGGCGTCAAGGCAATCAAGGCAAAGCGATTCGCCGCCGCGCGCGCCTATTTTGCGAAGGGCGGCGCCGGCCAGCAGCGCGATATTACCGCGACTCTGTTGGCCGCTTGGACCTATGCGGGCGCTCACGATACGCGCCGCGCGCTCAATCTTGTCGCTAAGCTCCGCGGCGAAAATTTCGGTGTGTTCCGGGATTATCATGCTGCCCTCATCGCCGATGCCGCCAATGATTCGCAAGAAGCCTTGAAGCGAATCAAGGCGGCCTATGCCGCCGACAAGAACACCCTGCGTCTTGTCGACGCCTACGCCCGTTTCATGGACCGCCACGGCGACCGCGACGAAGCGCTCCGGGCCTATGATGCCTTCGATCAAATTCTTCCCAATCATCCAATCGTCGCTGCGGCGCGCGCCGACATTAAGGCCGGCAAACCGCTTGAACCGCTGGTTAAGGATGCCAGGGAAGGCGCGGCTGAAGTGCTCTATGGCCTCGGCGCCGCGGGCAGCCAGCAAGGCGACGAACTCGCAGCCATGATCTATCTGAGGCTCGCCCTCTATCTCACCCCGCAGAACAGCCTCGCCATCATTAGCTTGGGCGATATCTACGAGCGCCTCAAACAGAACGAGCAGGCCATCGACGTGTATCAAATGGTGCGCGAAAACGATCCCTTGCGCACTACGGCTGATATCCAGACCGGCGAGATTCTCGAAGCTCTCGGCCGCCCGGACGAGGCCGCCAAATTTCTCAAGCGGATCGTCGACGAAAACCCAAAAAACGACGACGCCTTATCCGCGCTTGGCAATCTGCAGCGCGCGCATAAGAATTATGCCGAGGCGATCGAAACTTATTCGCGTGTCCTCGCCGTAACAGGCAAGCCCGAAAAAGCCAATTGGCCAATTTATTACTTCCGCGGAATTTCCTACGAGCGCGAGAAGAAATGGCCGGAGGCGGAAGCCGATCTCGTGCAGGCGCTCGCCCTTTATCCGGATCAGCCCATGGTCTTGAACTATCTTGGCTACAGCTGGGTCGATCAAGGCATGAACCTCGACGAAGCCTTCAATATGCTGCGCCGCGCAGTCGAACTGCGGCCGACCGACGGCTATATCGTCGATAGTCTTGGCTGGGCGAATTATAAGCTCGGCCGCAACGACGAGGCGGTGAAGCAACTCGAACGGGCAATCGACCTCAAGCCTTCGGATCCCGTGATCAATGACCATCTTGGCGATGCCTATTGGCGTGCAGGACGCAAACTCGAGGCGCATTTCCAGTGGAATCACGCGCGCGACCTCGATCCCGAGCCTGAGGATAAGGGCAAAATCCTGCGCAAGATCGAACATGGCCTCGACGACGAGCCACACCCGGCCGCGGCTCAAGCCGAACCGAAAAAAAACGGAGGCTGACGCGCGCCGCCGCTGGGTGCAACCGCAACGCGCCGCGAATCGCCTGGGTAGCGCCGTGCGGGATATTGCGAGGCGCACGGCCGGGGCTCGCCTGCCGATGATCGCTTCCAATGAGCTTTGACCTCGGCATCCGTCGTGTTCCAAACCCTCACCGAACGCGCGCCCGCAAAAATCAATCTCACTCTGCACGTCCTTGGCCGCCGCGCCGATGGCGGGCACACGCTCGAAAGCTTTGTCGCTTTGTCGCGGGGGGGCGATACGGTTAGTCTCAGAGAGGGCGAACCGCTCGCGCTTTCCGTCGTGGGTCCGGGCGCAGCGGACTCCGGCCGTATCGAGGACAACCTTGTTTTGCGCGCAGCGCGTCATTTCGCCGACCACTATCCCGGCGCCAAGTCAGGGTCGTTCCATCTTGACAAACGTTTGCCCGTGGCGGCGGGCCTCGGCGGCGGATCGTCGGACGCCGCGGCGGCGTTGCGGCTGCTCGCGCGGGCCAATGCAATCTCGGTTGATGATCCGGGCGTGATGGAAGCCGCGCGGAAAATTGGCGCGGATGTCCCGGTGTGTCTCATGAGCCGCGCGCGGATGATGCGGGGCGTGGGAGATGAGCTAGGCCCGCTCCTCGCGCTGCCGCCGCTCGTCGGCCTGCTCGTCAATCCGGGCAAACGGCTCGAAACGAAAGACGTTTTTTCGCTGATGCAGATCGCGCGGGGCAGCGCGACCGGTTTCGGCGGACACCCCGAAGTTTATCCAAATATGCCGCCGGAAGCATTGATCGCGTCCCTGCGGAAAGGCCGCAACGACATGGAGGCGGCGGCGTGCCTGCTCGCCCCGGTCATTGGCGATGTGCTGTCCGTGCTTGGTGCCGCGCCGGGTTGCCGCCTTGCCCGCATGTCGGGCTCCGGCGCGACTTGTTTTGGCATTTTCCAAGATTGCAGGTCTGCGGCCAGTGCGAGGAAAGCAATTCTCCGCGTGCATGCCTCGTGGTGGATGAAGACCTGCGTTTTGAGCTGAGGCCACCGCTTTCCGCGGTAATCGGAAATCGTAACATGGAGGCTATCATGAACAGCCGAGCTACCGAAACAGGCTGGGCCGATAAAGCGGGCCGTTTCGTCAAAGCCTGAAGCGGGCCGGCGTGACCTGCCAGATTGGGCGCCGGTTCCGGCGTCCTGTCCCCAACAGTCTCGCGCCGGCTGATTCGCAACAAATCCTCGCCACGCCAGGCCGCCTCGAAGCGAGCTTAAACGGTGGCGCGCGCCTTGGGGCGCAGCCGGATGACGACGTCTACCTTGACGATTTCATAGCCCTCAGGTGGCGTGACATCGTCGGCAAATTTCATGCCCGCGAGAGGAATATCCGCGATCTCCCCGGTATCTTCGAACAAGAAATGGCTATGATCGCTCGTATTCGTATCGAAAATCGTTTTCGTCCCTTCGATTGCGAGCCCGCGCACGATGCCAACTTGGGCGAAGAGATTGAGCACATTATAGACCGTCGCCAGCGAAGTAGGCATTTTCAAAGCATTGGCCTCCGCCGCCAGGGTATCGGCGGTTACATGCCGATTGCCTTTGCTGAAGAGAAGCCTCGCAAGACCTAGACGTTGACGGGTGGCCCGCAGGCCATATCGCTCCAAAAGCGATCTATGCGGGTATTTGCTTGGCGGCGGCTCCGCCGCAAAACCAACTTGCGAAAATTCTGCCATGCCATAAGCGTCCCTAAATGCCGCCGTTCGCGCCGCCCGCGGCACGGCATTGGGCCAAACCTGATCGCGGCCAGTCATCTCGCCGGTTGCCCATTCGATAATATACATCGCGGCGCGAAATTATTCAACGTCATGAATTGGCTCTTCGTATTGGGCCTTTGGCCGCGCCGGCTTGACGCCGGCGGCTGTCTGTTTCATGCAGGAGCAACATCGGCCTCGATCGATACGGAAAAGCCCGAATGACGCCAGCGGCAAACGATTCTTTGAGCGCAACCTCGCAAGAAGCGGCAAGCTTGCGCGCGTCGCCGCGGCTTTTCGAGAACCCCCTGCTCGACAAATTGTCGCGAGTCCATTGGTCCACTCCGCTGTTTGTTTATTTGCCTTTGGTTTTCGCCCTCGCGGGCTTCAGTCTGCAAGCTTACGATGCCGGGCCTGCCCTTTGCGCCGCGGCGCTTGGTTATTTTATTTGGACCCTGATCGAATATTTCGGCCACCGCTTGCTGTTCCATTACGAATTTCCGGGCCGGTTCGGCGCCAAAATTCATTTCCTGATCCATGGCGTGCATCACGTGCACCCCAACGATCCGCTGCGCCTCGTCATGCCGGTATTGCTCAGCGGACCGATCATGTTGATTGCCTATGCCGTCGTGCGGCTTCTGTTCGGCTTGCCGCTTGGGTATCCTGTGCTGGTGGGTTTTATCATCGGTTATCTCGCCTATGACATGGTGCATTACCATGTGCATCATGGCGAGCCCAAGACCCGTTTGGGCCTAACTTTGCGGCGTCTCCACATGCTGCATCATTTCCGCGATTCAACGCGCGGCTTCGGAGTCAGCGCGCCGTGGTGGGATTATGCTTTTAAGACCGCGCATGTCCGCACGGAGCGCGGCGGGACCGGCGCTTGAAAAGCAGGCGTCATTAAGAGTCTCCGGTTGATCCGGGGCCGATCGATTTTTGTGACCGGGCATGTTTCGACGGCGTGGTTTTGCGCGCGTTGGGCTTGAATGGGAATCGCCTGAGGGACAACTTCAGGACGGCCGGGGCAACGCGAGCATATCGAGCACCGGACAGGCGGGCGCGGGCTCCATAAGACAGCGCTCCAGGGCGCCGGCGAGGATGGTTTCCAGCCTGCAGAGATCGGCGATCTTGGCGCGGACCTCGCCCAGATGGATCGTCGCCAGCTTTTGCACTTCGGCGCAATTTGCCCGGCCCGGTTCGGCGAGAACGAGCAGTTCCTTGATCTGGCCGATGGAAAAGCCGATCTCGCGCGCGCGGCGGATAAACGACAGCCGTTCGACATGCTCCGGCCCGTAGCTCCGGTAATTGCTTGCGGTCCTCGAAGGTTTCGGCATCAGGCCGATGCGCTCATAATAGCGCACCGTCTCCAGATGGACCCCGGCAGCCTTCGCTAGCGTTCCGATGGTCAGCGGTCGCATTTTTGTGATCCCTACCTGCTTGACCCCGTAGTAACTACAGACCTTATCATGATCTCATGAGTCGAGGAAGCGATGATGAACATTCAACACGATGACCCGGCGATGGGGATGGCTCCGCCGCATCTGGCAACGGAGCAGGGCGCGATGGCGATGCGGCTTTCCGCGATCGGCGGCATTCTGGGGGCAATCGCGGCTTCATCCTGCTGCATCGCGCCCTTGGTGCTGTTCAGCCTCGGCGTCAGCGGCGCGTGGATCGGCAACCTCACGGCGCTTGCTCCCTATCAGCCCTATTTCATCGCGGCGACCCTTGCCTGCCTCGGCTACGGCTATTGGCTGGTTTACCGCCGCAAAAAAATCGCCTGCGACGACGCCTGTGCCCGGCCGCTGCCAAACCATATCGTCAAGGCGGGCCTCGTCCTGGCCACGCTCCTCGTCGCGGGCGCGATTGCCTTCGACCTCCTTGCGCCGATGATCCTCAAATCGTGAAAAACCGCCCCATGACCAAAATGCTTGTCTCGATGTCCGTCGCGCTCGGCGTGCTCGCCGCGCCTGCCTTTGCGGGCGAAACGACAGTGACGCTCGCGGTGCGGAATTGGTATTGCGCGGCCTGTCCGCATGTCGTGAAAGAAAGCCTTGCGGCTGTTCCCGGCGTCACCAATGTCGCAGTCTCGGACAAGACCAAGACGGCTGTCGTCACCTTCGATGACACGAAGGCGGACGTAAAGGCGCTCGTCGAGGCAACAACCGCGGCAGGCTATCCCTCGTTCCCTTATACCAAAGGGATGCTGTGGCCATGAAGGACCGCGAGCTCATTACCTGCGGCACTTTGCTAACGAGTGATCACCATGCAGCATACCAATATTGATCCCGCTCTGGGCCTCATGGCCGAGTTTGGCAAGGTCACGAAGGGCACGGTCCAGCACATCAGCCAGATGCGGCAGGACGCAATTTTTGCCGACGGCGCCGTGCCCGCACGCTACAAAGCGCTCGCGGCGACGCTCTGGGCCGTCGCGGCCCGCTGCGAACCATGCTTCAAATTCTATGTCCAACAGGCCGTTCGGCTCGGCGCGAACCAAGCCGAACTCGGCGAGTTCCTCGCTGTCGCTTCCACGATGGGCGGGTGCGTCGGCGAGATGTGGGCTTTAAAGGCCTTCAAGGCATACAAAGACCTCGCAATCGGCGAACCGGCAACGGCATCAGAAGAACCAAGCTGCTGTTCCTCGAACTGAGCACCCTGCGAAGGCGCGGGCGCCGCATATCCGTCCGCCCCAGAGGCCTGAGCGGCACAACTCTATGAGACCCTCGATTACATCTATCTTTGCCCTCACACTGTTGATCTCAGGGTCGATTGCCTTGTCAGGATGCGACGGCGCTCCTATTACCATTTCCTATCATCAGGTCGGCATATGCAAAGGGTACGACACGGCAGCCGGCCCGGTGAGAGCACGGTCTGACGAAGCCTTTGCTATCTTCAAAATCGAAGGTGTGGACAATACAAAATCCAGCAAAAGTTTCGATTTCGACCCAACGCATCTTTATGTGGACCAATCCAACCCTGAACAACAGGCCAAGAAGGCCGTGTGGGACAGGAACCGTCAGTTTATGAATCCCGATCCGAGATTCGCGCAGAACATGGGCATTTCGAGTGCTGGCGAAACCACTATCCCGGAAGGCACAAAACGTGAGATCAATGGCTTTGCTGTCGTTCCGCTTGGTATAAACAATCCCAGTGGCGGGCCGCAAGCCAATCAGTACTCTTTCGACCTCGTGTATGATACTTGGTCTACGTCTGAACATGAAACGAATGCGGCAGGGGGCGGGCTTGCCTTTATTGTTGTGCCGGTTCAGTCGTTGTTCAGCGGCTCGAAGTCGGCGTCTAAAAATATCGACTTAATCAAAACAAATGCGTCTGAGAGGACGTGGTCAGTGGCTGACAATTGCAGAGCGCTATCGTTCAAATAGAGGTCGCCGGAGGAATCGGCCGTTAAATATTTGGAGGAGGGGATAACGCTGGCAACACCCAAGACCCCCGCAATGGACGCAAGTATTCCTCAACTCATGAAGGGAGAATCCCGATGACCAAGCTTCTTGCCTTTGTTGCCGTGATCGTCAGCGTTGTCGCCTCATCGGCCGCTTTCGCCGCCGAGAAGACAGTCACCCTCGCGGTTCAGCATATGACCTGCGCCGCCTGCCCCCGCACGGTAAAGGCAAGCCTTCAGCGCGTGCCGGGCGTAACCAACGTCGTGGTGTCGGCCGAGGACAAGACGGCGGTCGTAACTTACGACGATAGCAGGGCGGGGGTGGACGCGCTCGTGAAGGCCACGACGAACGCGGGCTATCCTTCCGCACCCAAAAGCTGAGCGCCATGCGCGACCGAAATCTCATTGCGGCTGGCGCGGTTGCGGTGATTGCGGCGGCCTGTTGTGCCGCGCCGGTGGTGGTCACGGCGGCCGGCGCGGTTGGGTTGACCGCCGGGCTTGCCACGGCTGGTCATGTGCTGGTTCCGGCGGTGATCCTCTGCGCCGGGCTGATTGGAGCCGGCCTGTATCGCAGGCATCGTCGCGAACGGTAGAAGATGGACAGCTACGATCTCATTGTCATTGGCACCGGGACCGCCGCGCAGGTGACGGCCGCGCGTGTGCGGGGCGCAGGGCGGTCGGTGGCGGTGATTGACCATCGCCCTTTTGGCGGAACCTGCGCGCTGCGCGGCTGCGATCCTAAGAAAGTGCTGGTCAGCGGGGCCGAAGCGGCCGATTGGGCGCGCCGGATGCATAGTCGCGGGGTCGTTGGCGAAGTCCGCATCGATTGGCGAGAGCTGATCGCGTTCAAGCGCACCTTCACCGATCCCGTACCGGAGAAGCGGGAGGAGAGTTTTGCCAAACAGGGCATTGATGCCTTCCACGGGATAGCTCATTTCAGCGGTCCGGACGCGGTCATCGTGGAAGGCCGCGCGCTCAAAGGCCGTAACATCGTGATTGCTGCTGGCGCGCGCCCGGTCCCGCTTGGCTTTCCCGGTGCGGAGCACGCCATCACCAGCGAGGCATTCATGGAACTAGAGGATTTGCCCAAGCGGATCGTCATGGTCGGCGGTGGTTATATTGCTGCGGAGTTCTCGCACATCGCAGCGCGCGCGGGCGCAAAAGTCACGGTGCTCCAGCGCGGCGCACGAATGCTTCCCAAATTCGATGCGGAGCTGGTCGAATGGCTGATGGAGGCATTTCGCGACATCGGCGTCGACGTGCGTACCGGCAACGCGGTCACAGGGATCGAACGCGCCGAGGAAGGATTTTGCGTGCGCACGCATACGCCGCAGGGCGCGGCAGCTTTTCCCGCCGACCTTGTGGTGCATGCCGCCGGACGAGTGCCAGATATCGCCGAGCTTAATTTGCCCGCAGCCGATGTTGAGGTGGAGAACGGGCGGCCTCGACTCAACGAATATCTACAAAGCGTCTCCAACGCGATCGTCTATGCTTGCGGGGACGCCGCGGCCGAAGGTCCGCCTCTGACGCCGGTGTCGAGCCACGATGGCAAGGCCGTTGCTGCCAATATTTTGGAAGGCAACCGGCACCGCCCGGATTATCGCGGCGTCCCCAGCGTCGCCTTCACCCTGCCGCCGATTGCTGCGGTTGGCCTTTCCGAAGCCGCGGCACGTAACCAGGCACTGAAGCTCCGCGTGAATTCCGCCAAGGCAACTGATTGGTATACCGCCCGGCGCGCCGGCGAATCCGTGTACGGTTACAAGACGCTCGTCGAAGCCGAGAGCGGGCGGATTCTCGGTGCGCATCTGGTCGGGCCGCATGCCGACGAAGTAATTAACCTATTCGGCCTCGCCATTCGTCACAATCTCACCGAGGACGATCTCAAAACCACGATATTTGCCTATCCGACCGCAGCGTCCGACATCGGCTACATGCTTTAGGCAGAACCATGATCCTCGAATCCGTCATCACTTGTCCTCATTGCGCCGCCGCGAAATCGGAGACCATGCCGGCCAATGCCTGCCAGATTTTCTATACATGCACCGGCTGTGGAGCGATGCTGCGGCCGAAGCCGGGCGATTGTTGCGTGTTCTGTTCCTACGGCTCGGTTCCCTGTCCGCCTATTCAGGCTGAGCGTGCGGGCGAGGCGGACGCTACTTCCTGCTGCGGCGGATAGCCCCGGCAAGCGCTATGCATGCGGCCGGCTTGAAGCGGATAGTGTTGGGTATTGCCTGTGGTTTGAGGTAAACTGATGTATCGCGCAAATCCAAATGACGGCATTGCATGGGTCACGGGAGCAAGTTCGGGCATTGGCCGCGCGGTGGCGCTTGAACTAGCCCGGCGCGGCTATACGGTCGCGGCGACCGCGCGCCGAGCCGCCGAACTTGAAGCCCTGGCCGCCGAATCCCACAATATTTTCAGCTTTCCCGGCGATACGACGGACCGCGCGGCGATGGCCGCCATGGTCTCCAGTATCGAGGCGGCGCATGGGACTATCGCGCTGGCCTTCCTTAACGCGGGCGTCTATTTCATCGCCGAACGCGACGGATTTTCGGCCGGGCTTGTCTGGCGCACGTTCGAGATCAATGTCGGCGGCACGGTCAATTGTCTTGATCCCCTGCTCGCCGCAATGAAGCGGCGCGGCAGAGGCCAGATCGCTCTCACCTCTTCCCTGGCGGGTTATTGCGGTATCGCGGGGTCGTCCGGCTATGGTTCGGCCAAAGCGGCCCTGATCTACATGGCGGAAGCATTAAGACTCTCCTATGAGCAAGCGGGTGTTACCATCCAGGTCGTCAATCCGGGTTTTGTCCACACCGCGATGACAGCGCAAAATGATTTTGCAATGCCGCTCATCATGGGCGCGGATCGCGCGGCCAGAATTATTTGCGACGGGTTCGCAAAAAAAGGCTTTGAGATCATGTTTCCGCGCCGCCTTGCCTACGCATTCAAGGCCATGTGTCTATTGCCCTATGCGCTTTTTTTCCCGCTCATGCGCGGCGCGGCCGAACGAGCGCGGCGGTAAGTTGGGAGGAGTTTGTTCCAATGGAAACCCCTAACTCCGTGCCCAGCGGATGCTATGCGCTTCCGGCGATGGCGCGACCGTCATTCCGTTGGAGCACGATTCCTTCAAATGGAATCGGTTCATAATCATAGCCGGGCTTAGAGTTCGCGCTCGTAAATGCGAAAGGTGCGGGTATGATGAGCCGGCAGACTTCGCGCAAGATTGAGCATGGCGCGATTGGTTTCGAGGATCCAGCTGATTTCGGTCTCTTCGATCCTGGCCATGCGTGCCTTGGTAATCGCTTCGGCAAGAAGCAGCGAAACAGCCATCGAACCGATACGGGTACCCCGCCAGCGGCTGGCGATACCGATCATCGGGATCCGCGTCATCCGCGTTCCGCGGCCATGGATGCGCCATAGCATGCGCGCCCAGCCGGCTGGCCAAAGCTTCCCGCCGAGCCCTACGAGCGCTTCATTGACGTTTGGTAGTTGCGCTACAACCGCGATGTCCTCGCCCCGCCATTGGGCTATTCTGATCCAGGATGGCTTGGCCACAGGTAGGGTAAGATCTGCGATCAGTCTGGCCTCTGCGTTGCTGACGGGGATCGAACTCCAATTGTTGTTCCAGGCGTCGTTGTAAAGCCGCAGCACCTGGGAAAATTCCGTCGGCCAGCGCGTCAGGGACAGGCCATGGGTTCGGATCTCCTTGGCGGACCCGAACCGGTTCGCGGTTTTGGCGACGCGCTCGGGGAAGTCCGACTCCGCAATCCGGCAGACATAAGCGAATAAATCCATCACTTTGCGAAATTCGAGCGCCTCGATATGGCGGCCGTAATAAGGCCGGGCATGGTTGGTGCGGACAATGTGAGGCTGGTCAAACCCTTCGACGAGGAGCCCGGCTTCATGATTGATCGACAGACTGAAAGGGCCGCGCATCCGGCGCAGCCCGTGCGCGCGTAAAAAACCGGCGGCATGGTGAAGGAGAGCGGCGAAAACGTCGCGGTCATCGATCGCGTCGATCATGCCAAAATGTCCGCAGGAATCGCGGTATTTTTCGAGGTGAGCCCGGTTGACCACGGCCACGATCCGCCCGGCCGGCTGACCATCGCGAAAAGCGACGAAGGGCTGAATCTCGTTTTCAAGCATCAAGGGCGAGCGAGTCTTGTCGAACACCCGGAGCATCTCGTCGCGCAGCGGCTCGATCCAGAGCGAATTGCCGGTTTGAGCGCATTTTCCCGCCGCCATGAAAGCTTCGACGCCGGCCGGGCCTTGAACCTTCCGCACCGACAGTGCGGTCATGCCGGACCGCCTTGCGGAAAACCCGGTATGTTTTGCATGGACGGGTTCGCCCTGGCTTCTTTCATTGCCTCCTCGATCGCTTGAATTGTTTCATCTATCTGTTCGGCGCGATGCTCGGAGGTAAGAAAGAAACGCAGCCGCGCGGCGCGCTCTGGAACGGCTGGATGAATAATCGGCTGCACATTGATGCCGCGCTCGAAAAGTCCTTGGCTTAGAGCCACGGCAAGAACCGAGTTGCCGGCCATAATGGGAATAATCGCGAACCCGGCGCTCGTTCCCGTATTCCATCCACGCGCCTTGGCGGCATCGAAAAACAAGCGGCTGACACGGCGCAATCTTTCGACTCGGCCAGGTTCGCGATGCAGGATGGCCAGGGCCGCCGAGGCGGCGGCGGCCAGCGGCGGCGAAAGGCCGACCGAGTAGACGAACCCGCCCGACATGCATTTCAGATACTCCACGAGCGCGGTAGGACCGGCAATGAAACCGCCACATCCGGCAAGCGTCTTCGAAAGTGTCCCCATCCAGATATCCACATCGCGCGGGTCCATGCCGAAATGATCGAACGACCCGTATCCCCTCGGGCCAAGCACCCCGAGACAATGCGCCTCGTCAACCATCAGCCAGGCGTCATTCCGCCGCTTAATCTCAACGAGACTCGGCAAGTCGGGAACATCGCCGTCCATGCTGTAGAGGCCTTCAACGACAATCAACACACGCTCGAACCGCCGCCGGATCGGCGTCAGCAGCAAATCCAGCGCCATGAAATCACGATGCGGAAACGAACGCCGCTCCGCGCGGGACAGGGTCGCGCCGGCCAGGATGCTGTTGTGGGCAAGGCTTTCGTGGACGACCAAATCCTTTGGCCCGAGAATGGCGCCGATGGTCGAAACATTTGTCGCGTGGCCGCTGACGAAAACGACACAATCTTCCTGCCCATAATGTTGCGCTAAGGCTACCTCGAGGGTCCGGTGCCCCGGCCGTTCGCCCGCGACCAGCCGGCTCGCGGACGCCGACGTGCCGAACGCGTCAACCGCGGCATGCGCGGCCGCGCGGACGTCCGGATGATGGTTCAGGCCAAGATAATCATAAGACGAATAATTGATGAATTGGCGCCCGCCTATGAGCGTCGTCGCGCCGGCAGCGGTTTCATGGAGGCGAAAATAGGGATTGTCGAGGCCAACCACGGCCGCCATCGATCGCTGTAGTTTAAGTTCGCGATACCCTGGGAGATTTTGAAAATTCATCACGCCGTCAGGAGATGGTGGGACGGGCGCCCGCGCAATTTGCGTCTTGCCACCGGCTGCCAGGGCGTCAACGCGGTTTTGAACCATTTCGTCGAGGCGGCGCCGGCCCTGTTCATCCAACCCAGCTCGATTTTGCGACTTCATGCAAATTTCCTGGGGGCTAGGCGACGGCCCGGGCGAAGCGGTCGATTCATTCGAGAACTATCATGGCAGAAAGTTCGTTATTTCAGACAATATGTCAACGCCGTCTTTGGCCGGCTCCCCCAGAGATTCCGCGCTTGCCATGGCGGACGCGGTGCAAAACGTTCAGCACTTGCACCGCGATTAGCGGCAGTCAGATGCGCCGGCACAGTGGGAGCATAGTTCATAATGGGCAATATTATCGGCAGCTTCAATTTTCTTGGCTACAAGGCCTACCTTGAAAAAGGCTGCGCATCGCGCAACCCCTGAAATGGCCGGTGGAGGCTAACTCAGCCTTCGCGGGCGGCAGTGTGCGGGGACTAAATGCAGGAAAACCGCGCGAACACCCTACCTCCGGTGCAGCCGCTCGTTCTCTACGAGACGCATCTGCCAGCCGTGGCGTTCAAGCTCCGGATCGCGATGCTCCTCCTCTGGGAATCCCACGCAAAGATAGGCGATGAGCTTCCATGCGGGGGAAATATCGAGCGCACGGCAAAGCTCCGCGGGGTCGAGGATGGATACCCATCCAACGCCAATGCCTTGCGCCCGCGCCGCGAGCCAAAAGGTATGAACTGCTGCGACCACCGAATAATCCAATGTCTCCGGCATAGTGTTCCGGCCAAGGCCCGCGCCCGCCTCCGTAGCATGGTCGCAGAAGACCGCGAGATGCACCGGCGCCTCGCGCAGACCCGATAATTTAAGACTGGCATAGTGCGCCGCGCCCTCCCCTTCGTATGAAGCAAGCGCCGCGGCGTTGCATACATGGAAATTGGCGATCACCGCCTCTCTCGCGGAACGTGTTTCGACGCTCACGAAACGCCAGGGCTGGCTGTTGCCGACCGAGGGGGCTAAGGTCGCCGTGCGCATAAGCTCCTCGATCAGCGAGGACTCAACCGGGTCCGGTTTGAAACGGCGGACGTCGCGGCGCCACGCCAAAAGTTGCTCCAAGCGCGCGCGGAATGCGCTGTCGAATATGGGCGGATCGCTTTGCACTATTCCGCCCCTCACCGCTCGCTCCCCGGACCGCATGGCGTGCCATCAACCGCGCACCATATCAGGTCGCGAAACGGAAATGCAGCACGTCGCCGTCTGCGACGATATAGTCCTTGCCTTCGAGGCGGAATTTGCCCGCCTCCCGCGCCCCCGCCTCGCCTTGAAAGGCGACGTAATCGGCATAAGCGATGGTCTCGGCGCGGATAAATCCCTTTTCGAAATCGGTGTGGATGACGCCCGCGGCCTGCGGCGCCTTGGTCCCATGTGGGATAGTCCACGCGCGTGTCTCCTTCGGGCCGACAGTGAAAAAAGTGATCAGCCGCAATAGCCCATATCCCGCGCGAATGACGCGATTGAGCCCCGGCTCTTTGAGGCCAGCCGCTTCGAGATACTCCTTCTGTTCGTCTTCGGCCAAAACCGCGATCTCGCTCTCGATCTTGGCAGAAATAATCACCGTAACCGCGCCTTCTTCCCCCGCACGGCGCTCGACGGCTTTCGAAAAATCATTGCCGCGAGATGCGAAAACCTCTTCGACATTGCCGACAAAAAGCACCGGCTTCGCCGACAATAGACCGAGATTTTTGAAAAGCCTTTGCTCCTCCTCCTTGACTTGCGTCAGCCGCGCCGGCTTTCCGTCGCGCAGGAGCGCGAGACAGCGCCCCGCGAGCTGAAGTGCTTCCTTGGCCTCCTTGTCGCCTCCCTTGGCTTTCTTTTCCAAACCGGCGGCGCGCCTTTCCAGGCTTTCCAGATCGGCGAGCATCAATTCGGTCTCGACCGTCTCGATGTCGTCGAGCGGCGCGATCTTGCCTTCGAAATGGGTGATGCCGCTATCCTCGAAGCAGCGCACGACATGGGCGATCGCGTCGCATTCGCGGATCGTCCCCAGAAACCGGTTGCCGAGCCCTTCGCCCTTCGAGGCGCCGCGCACGAGCCCCGCAATATCGACGAACGTAAGCCGGGCCGGAATGATTTCCTTGGAGCTTGCGATTTTCGCCAAAGTTTCGAGCCGCGCGTCGGGCACCGCGATATCGCCGACATTCGGCTCGATGGTGCAAAAGGGATAGTTCGCCGCCTGCGCCGCCGCCGTCTGCGTCAGCGCGTTGAAGAGCGTCGATTTGCCGACGTTGGGCAAACCCACGATGCCGCATTTGAAACCCATGGTGGAATCTGTCCTCGAGCATGACCCAGGAGCGTAGCAGATTTTTCGGATAGGATCATACGCTACGAAAGACCGATAGAGCACGATCGTTTCAGCTTGAAACGATCAAGTTCTCTTGCGCCGCGAGGTCTAGGCAAACATGCAACGGCGAGGCTTTTGCAGCAAGCGTTTACATATTCGGATAATTCGGCCCGCCGCCGCCTTCTGGCGGCACCCAGTCGATGTTCTGCGCAGGGTCCTTGATGTCGCATGTCTTGCAATGGACGCAATTTTGCGCGTTGATCACAAAACGCGGATCGCGCTTTTCCGGCTCATTGGCATAGACCACTTCATAGACGGCGGCGGGGCAATAGAGCCGCGCCGGTTCGCCATATTCGGGCAGATTTTTCGCAATTGGAATCGACGGATCTTTTAGGCGCAAATGGCAGGGCTGGTCCTCCTCATGATTGGTGTTTGAAATATAAACCGACGAGAGCCGGTCGAAAGTGAGCTTGCCATCCGGCTTTGGGTATTCGATGGGTGTCACCTCGGCGAGCGGTTTCAGGCTTGCGTAATCCGGTTTGCCATGCGGGAGCGTGCCGAGCGGCGAGGCGCCAAAAATTTCATTCACCCACATGTCGAGGCCGCCGAAGGCAATCCCGGCCATGGTGCCGAATTTCGACCAGAGCGGCTTGGCGTTGCGCACCTTATAAAGGTCGCGGCCTATGGCCGAGCCGCGCCACGCCTCTTCATAAGAAATCACTTCGTCGTGCGCGCGGCCCGCCTCTAGCGCGGCAACCACATGCTCGGCCGCGAGCATTCCCGAAAGCATCGCGTTATGCGATCCCTTTATGCGCGGGACATTCATGAAACCCGCCGCGCAGCCGATGAGCGCGCCGCCCGGAAAGACGAGTGTTGGCACCGATTGCCAGCCGCCTTCGGTGATGGCCCTTGCCCCAAACGAAATTCGCTGCCCGCCGGAAAACAAAGGCGCGACCATCGGATGCGTCTTGAAGCGCTGAAATTCGTCAAATGGAGACAGCGTCGGATTCCAGTAGTTCAAGTGAACTACGAAACCAACGGCGACGAGTCCATCTTCGAAATGATAGAGGAATGAGCCGCCGCCGGTACGATCATCGAGCGGCCAGCCAAAAGTGTGCTGAACGAGGCCCGGCCGGTGCAAAGAGGGATCGATCCGCCAAAGCTCCTTCAAGCCGATGCCGAATTTTTGCGGCTCGCGATTTTTGTCGAGGCCGAACTTCGCGATAAGCTTCTTGGCGAGCGAACCCCGCGCGCCTTCGGCGATCAAGGTATATTTGCCGCGAAGCTCAATACCTCGCGTAAAACCGCTCTTGAGCGTGCCGTCGCGGGCAATTCCCATGTCTCCCGTGGCAATGCCTGTAACCTCCCCCCCTGGTCCATAAAGGGCTTCGGTGCCCGCGAAGCCTGGAAAAACATTGACGCCCAGGGCGTCCGCTTTCGCCCCCAGAAAGCGCACGGCATTGCCGAGCGAGCCGATGAAATTGCCATGATTATTCATGAGGCGCGGCATGATGAAATTGGGCAGCCGGAACGCCCACTTCGCGCTCAACATATAGAAGCGGTCGGCGGTGACTTCCGTCTTCAGCGGCCGGTCTTGCTCCTGGCGCCAACCGGGGAGGAGTTTGTCGAGAGCGCAAGGATCGATGACCGCGCCGGACAAAATGTGGGCGCCGAGCTCGGCGCCTTTTTCGACGGCGACGACCGAGAGTCCCGGGTTAAGCTGTTTGACGCGGATCGCGGCGGCAAGGCCCGCGGGGCCGGCGCCAACGATCACGACATCGAAATCCATGCTTTCGCGTGGCGGCAACCTCACTTCTGCCTCGGCCATGGCGGTTTTTTTGGTCCTCGCTTAGTTGGAACTTCGTCAAAAAATTGTTCCTCGCCTCGTCTTCGTTTACGATCCCAAACGTTTAAGATTGGGCGACGATTCGGGTACAACAGCATACTCAAGGAGCCGGAACCAAGCCTGAGAAGGCAACCGAGATTGTATACGATAGAGCTTTGGACTTCAACGCGGGCTAGGATAGGGTCTGCCAACGGCGCCACCCTGCGGCTTATCTCCCGCATGGATTAAGGACTCTCTTCCGGAGCCGCCGCCAGAGGCGGACTCGATATTTGCCCCGGCTGATTTTAGCGGGCTCTGATCATGGCTGAAGGTTTGACCGGACTGCTGCGCTGGTACGCGGAAATGGGCGTCGATATCGCTGTCGACGATGCTCCGCACGACCGCTTCGCCGAAAGCCGCGCCAGCGATTGCGTCCGCGAGGAAATGCGCAGCGTCTCCACCCCGCCGCCGAAAACGATCGAAGCCAGCCGCCGCGCCATGCGGGAGCCCGGCACGGTCCTTTCCCTTGAGGCCATCGCGGCGACGGCGCAAGAGTTGGCCGCTGCCGCGCAAGATCTTGGCGATCTCCGCGAACGGCTGTCGCGCTTCGAAGGCTGCGGCCTGAAGGCAACCGCAACTCGACTCGTTTTTGGCGATGGCTACCCTCGCGCTGACGTTATGTTCGTTGGCGAGGCGCCCGGCGCCGACGAGGATCGCGAGGGTGTGCCTTTCGTCGGCCGTGCGGGAAAATTACTCGACAAGATGCTGGCCTCGATCGGGCTCGACCGCAAAAGAGTCTATATCGCCAATGTCGTGCCTTGGCGGCCCCCTGGAAACCGCACCCCGACGCCGCTTGAAACGGCAGCCTGTCTGCCCTTCACCCGCCGCCAAATCGAGCTCGTCGACCCCAAAATTCTGGTCTGCCTTGGCGCGGCGTCGGCGCAAACTCTCCTTGGGGCCAAGGAGGGCGTCATGCGCATGCGCGGACGCTGGTTCGCCTATCCCGCGGGCAACACGGAAATCCGGGCGCTCGCCATGCTGCACCCAGCCTTTCTCTTGCGTCAGCCGGCACACAAGAGGCTGGCATGGCAGGATTTGCGGATGCTCGCCAAGGAACTGAACAAGTACCGGCCGGCGCCGGCAAGTTCGGGCCCTTGAAGATACGAAAGTATGGCATCGTCCGTGATGTTGCCGCGCTGTGGCATGGGCGCACCGGGGCCTTCGATCATATCGCGCCGCGATGCGCCGGCACCCGCACGTTCGCAACGTCGCGCGCTTCGCAGCGCCGCCTTCCGCAATTGCGATGCGCGGGCGGCGGCACCTAGCTGAAGGGGAGCCAGGGAAATTTCGAACGCCACGGCAGCGCTTCGTAGCGACGTGTCCTCTATAGTGGCGTGGCAACGGGCAGCGGCTTTGACTCGCGCAGGATCGTAATCGAAACCGCTATCGTGGCGGGAGCGGCGACGCTTGGAAATCGGCGGGGGATCCCGATTGCGATCGGCACGATTAGTTTCTTTACCCTCACGGAATTGGGGTACGCCTTGGCGCTTATTCACCCCATCTCTAGGAACAGGCACGGCAGGCGAAAAGCCAAATCGGTTCTACATTAATCTGCAATGAGCCGCGGTTTGGAAGGGTTCCTCTTGCACAAAGTCAGCCATTTCGCGGCTAGTATGGGGCTGATCGTCGCCACGGTCGCGGGTCTCCCGTATTTTGTCTCGGCAGCCGACCGGAACGCGTTGTGGGTCGTCGTCCACGACATCTGTCTGCCAGCCTACCAAAGCATCGGCGTGGCGTTTCCTTGCATCGAGGTCAACATCGCAGACGGCCTTGAGCGAGGCTTTGCGGTGCTCCAGGAGCCATTGAACGCCACGCATGTCATCGTCGTCCCAACCTCTCACATTTCCGGCATCGAAAGTCCGGCGTTGCTGAGGAAAAATGCGCCAAACTATTGGGAGGATGCGTGGGACGCCCGCCGCTTCGTCGAGGAAGGGGCGCGTCGCCCACTGCCGCGCGACAAGATCGCAATGGCAATTAATCCGGAGGCCAGCCGCAGCCAGGACCAGCTGCATATTCATGTCGCCTGCGTCGCCCCGGCAGTCGCGGATTTCCTGCGCCGCCACCAGGCGGAAATTCACCAAACCTGGTCAGTTCTTAGGCCCGCACTTCTCGGGCACCGATTCATGGCGATGCAGGTCGAGACCGATAGCTTGGTCCACGTGCATCCTTTCAATTTGCTCGCGCGCGGTCTTCCGTCGGGCAAGTTTTCCATGGGAAGCCAGACACTCGCTGTGGTCGGAGCAACGTTTCGTGACGGCAGGACAGGTTTCTATATTTTGACTAACGCCCCCGGTGCGTCTCCGAGGAACACGGTAACTGCGGAATCGCTGCTTGATGACACCTGCCCCAACTGACCAGGCCAAACGTGACCCAAAGCGAACCCCAAATCACTCCCGAGCTCGTTGCCGCGCATGGTCTAAAACCGGACGAATATGCGCGCATCCTCGCGCTCATCGGCCGGACGCCGACGTTTACCGAGCTTGGTATTTTCTCGGCGATGTGGAACGAGCATTGCTCTTACAAATCCTCACGGATTCATTTGCGCCGGCTCCCCGTCAAGGCGCCTTGGGTCATGCAGGGGCCGGGCGAGAATGCCGGCGTCATCGACATTGGCGATGGGCAGGCCTGCGTCTTCAAGATGGAAAGCCACAACCACCCCTCCTTCATCGAACCATTTCAGGGCGCGGCGACGGGCGTTGGCGGAATTTTGCGCGATGTATTCACGATGGGGGCGCGGCCCGTGGCGTGCCTGAACCTTCTCCGTTTCGGCGCGCCCAATAATCCGCGCACGCGCCATCTCGTTGCGGGCGTCGTCGCCGGGATCGGCGCCTATGGCAACAGCTTTGGCGTGCCCACCGTCGGCGGATCAACGAATTTCGACAAGAGCTACGACGGCAATATTCTGGTCAACGCTATGGCGGTGGGCATCGC
>JBOHJU010000007.1:0-26329 GCA_050728755.1 Methylocella sp. | reverse complement strand
CCTTTGACACGACATGGAAACGCCTCGGCCAATTGCTCGACTGCTTCAAACCAGACGAGTGCCAGGGATACCTCGCGCATGCCGGGTACGCTTCAACCTAAATGCATCCCGGTCTAGCATTTCTCGCATGCCGGCACCAATAAATTCAATGTATTAATAAATGGAGAGAGAAAATCTAATGGTATCTTGATGTATTGAAAAAATACGATTTGATGGAAGAGCGTGACGAAAGGAAGACTGGAAATTCTTCCCCTTTAACATCATAAATTCTTCCTCTTTAACATCATAATCGGATTTGGTTGCGTGCTTGGCTTAATCGTGGCGGTACTCGCGCGCGGCCTGCCTACTTAACCCGCGCGCGAACCACAAACCCATGCGCTTGGCGGACGCAAGGCTCGCTCGCATCGGACCGCCACTTGGAGCATGCTAGCGGCCGTGGCATGCGCTAACATGAAGGAATCGAGAGCATCTTGGTTTCACTTTGATACGATGGCGGTTATTGTCGCGAGGCGCGCGGGCAGGCAAGCGAGGGCGGGACACGGTCTCGTTCACCATCATGGGCTTATCCCGACAGGCGTGGGTTCCTCGAACCATTGACTCCATAAGAAGAGACTCCTAACGATTCGAGCGATTTTGTCACTCCCCGTCGACAGCGCTCGACGTTGGCCATTCCGCCAAGCCTCGCGTGCGCGAGCTGGTGGCCACCCGCGCGCGGTGAATTTCTCAAATTTTTGTCTATATCAGCGAAAAGAGCGTTAAATTGTGAGCTGGAAATCGACGGTCGTTCTTCGTGACTCTTGGGGAAATAGTCGGCGGCCGGAATAGATGGCAGCACCGGTAATGGAGAATGGGCAATGACATTGCGCGTCTCGGGCAAGAATTTGGACATCGGCGAAGCGTTTCGCGTGCACATCGAGACGCGAATCGATTCCGCTCTGGCGAAATACCGGGCTGGAGCGGCCGCAGGCCATGTCACGATTGAACCGGAAGGGCCGGGATTCCGGGCCGACTGCACCTTGCACCTGACGTCAGGCGTCACGCTGCAGGCCGACGCCCGGGCGCATGAACCCTACGCAAGCTTTAATCACGCCGCGGATCTCATCGAAAATCAGATCCGGCGGCATCGAGAGCGGCTCGTAGATCATCACGCCGGCACGGCGGCGGACGGCGGGACCAAGCTAGAACTGTTTCTGGGCGAAAAGGCGTCCGGCGCTCAACGCGGCGAGCCCCGGATGGGGCAAGTCGAAACGCTCGATCTCCATCCGGCGGTCATTGCCGAGCCATTATCGAGGGTCAGGGCGATGACCGTTTCCGGAGCCGCGATGGAACTCGATTCGACCAACGCCCAAGTCATCGTCTTTCGTCACGCTTCCGATGGGCGCACCAATGTCGTATATCGCCGGCCTGACGGAAATATCGGCTGGATTGATCCGGACTGGGAGTGAAAGGACCGCAACCTCGCACGAGGCACGGTGCGGACCTCCGCCCCGCCTCGCCCTTGAACCATTTACAGTGATGTCCCAACGCGGACCGGATTAGCTCAAACCATGCTGCTGACCGAATTGATCACCCCCGAGGCGGTCGTCCCTTCCCTCAAGGTGAACTCGAAGAAGCACGCGCTGCAGGAGCTGAGCGATCGGGCCGGCTTGATTTCCGGCCTAGCGCCGCGGGAAATCTTTGATGCCTTGCTCCAACGCGAGCGCCTCGGCTCGACCGGAATCGGCGAAGGGATCGCCATTCCTCACAGCAAACTCGCCGGGGCAAAAGCGATATTCGGGATTTTCGCGCGGCTTGCCCGCCCGATCGATTTTCTTGCCCTCGACGGCGCGCCGGTCGATCTCATTTGTCTTTTGATCGCCCCGGAGGCGGCTGGCGCCGACCATCTGAAAGCGCTTGCGCGGATGGCGCGCGTGCTCCGCGACCCGAGAGTTGCGGCGAAGCTTCGCGCCGCGCGCGACGTTGCCGGGCTTTACGCGGTGCTGACTGGCGAAACCGCCTCGCACGCGGCTTAACGCCGGTCTGGTTCCAAACCCTGCCCGGCGCCGGCGCCGCGTCTTGACTTCGCGGCGCAAAATAGCGAGTTTCCGCGTTCCTGAGGGACCGATGGCCGGCAAAGCATTTGGCGCCGGTTCAGGGTCGCGAATTTCCGTTCCTTGTTGCGCCACGACGGCAATTTGGCGGCAGCGCCAAGGCGCTCCTTGGCATAACCTCTTCGGCGGCAATGCGAATCTATCTCGATTTTGAAAAACCGGTTGCAGAACTCGAAGCCAAGGTTCTGGAACTCCGCCAGCTCGCGGCGAAGGGCGACGCCGTTGCTATTGGCGAGGAACTGACCCGGCTCGAAGCCAAGGCCGAAAAGGCGCTTGCCGATCTTTACGCCAATCTGACGCCCTGGCAGAAAACGCAAGTCGCACGGCATCCGCAGCGGCCGCATTTTAGTGATTGTGTAAAGACCCTCGTGCGCGATTTCACGCCCTTGTCGGGCGACCGCCAATTTGGCGAGGACGCCGCGATCGTCGGCGGTTTCGGCTGGTTTCGCGGCCGTGCGATCTGCGTTCTTGGGCAGGAAAAAGGCTCCGGCACCGAAGCACGAATTAAGCATAATTTCGGCATGGCGCGGCCGGAAGGCTATCGCAAGGCTGTGCGCCTCATGCAGCTTGCCGACCGATTCGGGTTGCCTGTCGTTTCACTTGTCGATACCGCCGGCGCGTTTCCCGGAGTGGACGCGGAAGAACGCGGCCAAGCCGAAGCGATCGCGCGGGCGACCGATGCTTCGCTTTTGCTGGGCGTGCCGAGCGTCGCGGTCATTCTCGGCGAAGGCGGGTCAGGCGGCGCCATAGCGATCGCGAGCTGCAACAAGGTTTTGATGCTCGAACACGCGATCTACACCGTCGCGTCGCCGGAAGCCTCGGCTTCGATCCTTTGGCGCGATTCCTCCCGCGCCGAGGACGCCGCGACAAACATGAAGATAACCGCCCAGGATCTGCTCAAATTCGGAATCGTCGACTTCATCGTCGCGGAGCCGGTGGGTGGCGCCCATCGCGATCCGGACGTGGCGATCGTTGCGGCTGGCGACGCGATCGCCGCGGCTTTGGAGGATTTTCGGGATATGCCGCCAGCCGAGCTCAAAGCATCCCGGGCCGCGAAATTCTTGAACATCGGGCGCAAGATTTGATACATCGAGCGTCAACGGGAACCGATAGGGGCGCGTGCACGCGCGCCGCGCCGTGCTTGACTTTTTCCTTTGCAATCGGACAAACCGCCGCCCGCGGCGAGATCGACGTGCTCGACTCCGTCGGCTACGGCCCGGTGGCCATCAACAAGTCGATCAGCATCGTCAATGACGGCGCCGGCACGGCCAACATCACGGCCGGATTGGATATAAATGGCGTCACGATCAATGCCGGCCCGAGCGACAGGGTGGTCACGGGGAACCAAACGGGAGTCGGCACGTCCGGCGGCACTCTATCCAGCTACGGTGACAACGACATCGACGGAAACACGAACGACAATTTGGGCGTTCTGACGACGATCTCCGGGAACTAGCGAGCCCTCGCGCCGGAGAGGAGTCTCCGGCGCGCCGTCCAACGCGCCGCAGGCGCCCGTGCTCTCGGCGCCTCGGGCCTCGGGTGAGCGCCCTCGTGCGTCGTTGCCGTGCCGTATATGCTGCTCCGCCAATGCAAAATCCGTGTATGCGGGCGAAGAGGAGGCCGATTCGCGCCACGGAAGGGTCCCGTGGCGCGTGGCGTCTGCGCTCGACAGGCTCAGAGGGGACCAACCTGGGCGCAGCCGTTGGCATGATTGTCAAATTCCATCTGCAATTCGTAGAAGTGGCCGTTCCAATTCTGATTCGCGTCGTTGGTCACCATGCTGTTCCAGCTGTTAGTTCCATAATTGTAAGCGCAAAGGTCCCCGATTTCATTGCCCATGGCCGTGAACCAAGCATTAAGGAGCGGATCCGTGATTGACTCGGTAATTTCGTGGCTCGCGGTGCTCGTTACCGCGTCCGCCACGGCGTCGCCGTTCGGGGACGGCTGGCCGAAATTCTGGCAGGCCGAAGTATCGCCAAAGGGCATGTTGGCGTAGATGACCGGAGCAGCCGTTGGGCCAAAGAAGCTATGATAAGCACAATACTGCGTATAGGCGCAGTTTGTGCTCGAAGAGTCGACGCACGACCCTTCGCCATCGGTGGTGTACACTAAGAATATATTGTTAAGCTCGCCTACCCACCCCTTTATGCCCATGACTTTCGTGATCTCCGCCTGGATATTCGCGTCGGTGATGCAGTTGCCGGGACGGGCGGTGTCCGAGCAAGTCGAGGCCGGATAGGGCGAGGTATCGACAAAAAAATCGCCGTTGAAATCGCCGTCATTGGTGGGGTAAAGGGTTGGGCCTGTCTGGTTATATTGGGTCGTGATGTTACCTATCCCGTGCTGCGGATAGTCCTTTAACAATCTCTTCTGCAATCTCTTGTAGGTCACGGGCAAGGTCACGGGGGTGCCGTTCTGCAACGTCGGCGGCGCCCAATAGATGGCGTAAAGGTTGACTGTCGGCATGATCGGCCCGCCGCTATATTCGAGCGGGCCGCTGTCGGGGGCCAGCCTGGCGAGCGCGGCCGCGCCCTTCACCGTCGGCATGATATGGATGGTGTGACCATTGCTTGTCGGGTTCAGGTTTGGCAGCCCAAGCCGGGGTTTGGCGACATCGGCCAGACTCCGGGGCCGGGACGCTTGCGGCGACTGCTGGGCCAAAGCAACATCCGGGAACTGCAAGCCAAAGACCGCACCGACAGCAAAGCCTGCCGCAATGCACAATTTTCTACTCATTTCGATTCTCCTCTGACGTTCTACAATTACTATTATATCATATTCCGCCGCAAAATCAGTTTCAATCAGCTAAATCCGTAATCCTCTGACATAATCGACGATCCACTAAGCCTGCAATGGCTGCTTTGGCCGCCTCGTTCAGAAGAAAAGATATTGGTCGGAGTGAGAGGATTTGAACCTCCGGCCCCCTCGTCCCGAACGAGGTGCGCTACCAGGCTGCGCTACACTCCGCCGCGCTGCCGGAGCTTTTCTCCGGCTGCAACTTGCTTCGGAATCCTTATAACGGCGCGGTGGCGCGGGGGCAAGCCGAACCACTGCGATCAGAACAAAGATGGGCGCTGTCCGGCGCCATCGGAACGACGCGATTGTAGTCAAGTGATTTGCCGGGGACGGAGCAGCGGACCGGTAAAGGCAGCGCCGGGTCATTCAACGCGCCCGGCTCCCGTAAATTTAACGGGCACTGAATCGCAAGAAAGCCTATAATATATCAAAACCTTGCGCTGGACCTGGTAATCCCGCGTCCGGGCGAGGTCTGCGCGCGCGGTCTTGCTCCCGTCGCGATCCCACCGCATAACCTTCCCCGGACTAAACGAGCCGCCGCGGGCAAGCAAAATACGGCCTTCGGCGCGCGGAAAAACGCAGGGATGAGGCTTTGGATCAACGATATGTGCGTCATGATACGGAACAAGAGTCCGGGAGCGGCTTGAGCGGGCCAGCGGGCAAGGCCGAACCGGTTGCGCAGACCCCCACGCAGGCCGGCGCGCAAATCCACGAAGCCCATTTGGCGCGGGCGCGTCGCGGCTCGATCTGGCAAATGCTCGCCATCGCTTTGAGCCTCGTGATCGCGGCCTTTTCGATCTACGTCCTTGGCCGCGTGGTTTCGGCGGTTAGTCTGAGTGCTTTGCGCCAGGCAATCGAGGCAACCAGCGCCGATCAGATTGCAACGGCGGCGCTTTTGACCGTCGTGTCCTTCCTTGCCCTAACCGGCTATGACGGGCTCGCGCTGTGGCAGCTCAACGCCCGCGTTCGCTATAAGACGACGGCGCTGGCCTCGTTCACGAGCTATGCGATTTCCTTCACACTCGGCTTCCCTTTGATTACCGCGGGCACGGTTCGCTACTGGATCTATTCGCAAGCGGACTTACCGGCGAGCAAAGTCGCGAGCCTCACCGTGATCGCCGGCGTGACATTCTGGTTCGGCATGGTTTTTGTGATTGGCGCAGGGCTTGCGTTTCACGCCAGCGCGATGAGCGCGATCAATCATTTCTACCCATTGATTAACGCGCTGATAGGACTTGCCATGCTAGGCGCGATCCTCGCCTATCTGGTCTGGGTGACGATTCGCCGTCGGCATGTTTGCATCAAAGGGTTCCAGTTGGACTTGCCGGGACTTGGCGTGTCGCTCGGCCAAATCGCCCTCGGCGTCATCGATCAATGCGCGGCGGCGGGTGTTCTTTATGTTTTGCTTCCGAGCCATGCCGAACTGGATTTTTTCGCCTTCGCCGCGACCTATGCCTTCGCCTGCATTCTCGGAGTTGCGAGCAATGCGCCAGGAGGGATTGGTGTTTTCGAAGCGGCGATGCTGAAAGCGGTTCCGGTTGCCTCGGAAGAAGCGCTGCTCGCTTCGCTTGTGCTATTCCGGGTCATCTATTATCTCGCGCCTTTCATCTTGGCCCTTGCCCTCCTCGGTGCCCATGAGGGTTTTCGCCGCTGGAACAGCTTGCGCGAGGCCATGCGCGGCAGCGAGGAAGAAACCGTCTTGGAGGATGAGATCAACCCTCTTCACCGTTGGTACCGGGACAGGTCGCGGCTGAAATGATGATCCTGGCTTTGGGCTTGCCAATGCCCGTCCGGCGCAGGCCATGGCGTCGAAGCGAGCAAGACCAGACAATACGGCTCGCGGCCGTTCGCCAAATGGAGCACGCTTCGATCCGGACGCAAACCATTTGGCTAAGCCGGCCGGCGCGAAGCGCGACACGCAAGCCGAACAATGCGAAATTGCGGAGCGCCGCTTGGTGCTTGCCCGCCCGGCGGCGCGGAATCGATGTGAAGCTTGATATCAGCGCATGCTCGCGCAAGGCCTGCCCGCGGCACCGTATTTCACGAGGGCTTTATGGAGAAGGACCGGCAGGCCCGCGACCGCCTGATCATGCGCCGTCTTATCGACGCCTTTCCCGAGGCGGTGATCGTCATTGGCGCGGCGGAGCGCGTGGTTGCGGTCAACGCCCCGGCGCGAAACTTGTTTCCGGCATTGCGGCCGGACGATCTGCTGGCGCGCAGCCTGCGGGCGCCGGATGTCCTTGACGCGGTGAAAAGGGTTCGTGCCTCTGGTGCTCCGGAACGGGTGACATGGATCGAACGGGTGCCGGTCGAAAGACATTTTGAACTGAATGCCGCTCCGATGGAAGGGCCGCAATTCGAGCCCACCATGATCTTGACATTGCGTGACTTGAGCGAGGCGCGCCGCGTCGAACGCATGCGCGTCGACTTTGTCGCCAATGCCAGCCACGAATTGCGGACTCCGCTCGCCTCCCTGCTCGGATTCGTCGAGACGCTTCAGGGGCCGGCGCGCGACGACAAGGAAGCGAGGACGCGGTTCCTTTCGATCATGCGCGAACAGGCGCAACGGATGGCGCGGCTCGTCGACGACCTTTTATCGTTGTCGCGGATCGAACAGAACTTGCATCTGCGGCCTCAGGCGCCGGTCGATATGGTGGCGATCCTCCGCCATACCGCAGACACCCTGGCGCCCATGGCTAATGACAAAGATGTCGTCCTGAAGCTCGACGTTCCGGCCAAGGCGCTCGTCACGGGCGACCGCGACGAACTCGTACGGTTGGCCGAAAACCTCGTCGAAAACGCCATTAGATATGGCGCCTCGGACCCGCGGAGCGTCAACCGGCAGGTCGAGATTACCCTTGCGGCCGAGCCGCGCCACTGTGTTTTCATCGTCCGCGACTATGGCCCCGGCATCGCGCCGGAACATTTGCCGCGGTTGACCGAACGGTTTTACCGGGTCGATGCCGGCCAGAGCCGGGCCACGGGCGGAACGGGGCTCGGTCTCGCCATCGTGAAACATATCGTCGCGCGCCATTGTGGCCGGCTCGGTATCGAATCGAAGCTCGGCGAGGGGGCGACGTTCAGCGTGGTTCTTCCCTTGCACGGAAGCTGAACCGGCAACCCGCCCTGTCATCAAGATGTCAAGCAGTTTTCATATTGGCCTCAGGGGCGCCCATTAAGTTTGCGAACGGAGTAAGGGACTAAACGGATCGAACTCTTGCTTCTGGCGCCGCAACCGATGCGCGCTCAAACCGTTGTTCGGCCGGCCCCCATCTAACTGGCTGCCAATAGACCAGGCAATGAGAGGCAAAAAAATGATCTTTCCATACCTACGCACATCCTTTGCCGCCGCCGCCATAAGCTTGGCGGCTGGCCTTCCGGCCGGCGCCGTCGATATTTCCGGCGCCGGGGCCACGTTTCCCTATCCGGTCTATGCGAAATGGGCGGATACCTACAAAAAGGAAACCGGCAACGGCCTCAATTACCAGTCGATCGGCTCCGGCGGGGGTATCAAGCAGATCAAGGCCAAAACCGTGACTTTCGGCGCATCCGACATGCCGCTCAAGCCCGACGAGCTCAAGGAGGCGGGTCTGGTACAGTTTCCGACAGTGACGGGCGGCGACGTGCCGGTCGTCAATCTCGCAGGAATTGCGCCCGGTGAATTGGTGCTCGACGGGTCTACGCTCGCCAAAATATACCTCGGTGAAATAGCAACCTGGAATGATCCAGCTATCAAAAAGTTGAATCCGAAAGCCAAACTTCCATCGCAGGCGATCGTCGTCGTTCACCGTTCCGATGGGTCCGGCACGACGTTTATCTGGACCGATTATCTTTCCAAGGTGAGCCCCGATTGGAAGTCCACGGTCGGCGCCAGTACGGCCGTCGAATGGCCGGCCGGCATCGGCGCAAAGGGCAATGAAGGCGTCGCCAATAACGTCCTTCAGACAAATGGCGCAATCGGCTACGTCGAATATGCCTATGCCAAACAGAATAAGATGACCTTTGTCGACATGATCAACAAGGCAGGCAAACGCGTGGTCCCGGACGCGGCGAGCTTCCAAGCGGCGGCGGCCAATGCCGATTGGGCCAATGCGCCTGGCTTTTATCAGATCCTCACCGACCAGCCCGGCGCTAATTCGTGGCCGATCGCAGGCGCGACGTTCATTCTGATGCATGCGACGCCTAATGACCCAGCCGCTGCAGCGGAAGCCTTGAAATTCTTCAGCTGGGCCTATGACAAGGGCGGTAAGCAGGCCGAGGAACTCGATTATGTGCCGCTGCCGAAAACCGTCGTCGCATTGATCAAAAAGAGCTGGGCTTCAGAAATTAAGGGCGCGGATGGCAAGCCGCTGCTGAACTGAATGTTGGTTGGTGAGGAGGTACTTTGGCGTCCTTCCTTCCACGCCATCCCGGCCGTTTGCATCCTCGAATGGCCGGACCATTGGTTGTGCCGGGCACGGCTCGCAGGTATGCCTGATGCACGGTGGAAAGCTACAGGGAAAACGCGGTGGCCAACAATTTGGCGATTGACAACGCCGAACTGGGATCGGCCGAGGCCCGGCTGGCAAAGGCCCTCGCCGCATTCAAGCTTCGCGACAATTCGTTTCGCCTTTTGACGTTGGCCGCGGCTTGGACGGTTCTGATCCTTCTTGGCGGGGTCATCGCCTCGCTGATCGCGGGCTCGCTTCCGGCCATCAGGGCGTTCGGTCTAAACTTTCTTACGACGGAGGCGTGGAATCCCGTCACCGAGAAGTTCGGCGCGCTGGCGGCGGTCTATGGCACGATCGTTACCTCGCTCATCGCCATGCTGATAGCGGTGCCGGTCGGGCTCGGCATCGCGATTTTCCTGACCGAGCTTTGCCCTTATGCGCTGCGCCGGCCGATCGGAATAGCGATCGAGCTCTTGGCCGGGATTCCCTCGATCATTTACGGAATCTGGGGCCTTTTCGTGCTCGCCCCCTTCCTGCAGGAAGATGTCCAGCCGGCCCTCATCTCCGCGTTTGCCAATGTGCCGATTTTCTCGAACCTGTTTGCTGGCCCGCCCTATGGCATTGGCGTGCTGACCGCTGGTATAATCCTCGCGATCATGGTGCTTCCTATCGTCAGTGCGATCTCCCGCGATGTCTTCGAAGCCGTTCCCGCCGTCCTGAAGGAAGCAGCATATGGCGTCGGTTGCACGACTTGGGAAGTGGTTCGATCGGTCGTGATCCCCTACGCGCGGGTGGGGCTTATCGGCGGCGTCATGCTGGGACTCGGCCGGGCGCTCGGCGAGACCATGGCGGTGACTTTCGTGATCGGCAACGCGCATAAAATCTCGGCTTCTCTGCTTTCGCCAGGCACGACCATCTCGGCAACGATCGCCAATGAATTCACCGAAGCGGTCGGCGACCTTTACACCTCCGCGCTGATCGAACTCGGCCTCATCCTTTTCGTCATCACCTTTATTATTCTCGCGATATCGCGGTATTTGTTGATGCGGCTGCATCAGCGGGAGGGGCAGTAAGCCATGGCGATCTATGACGCGCGCCGCCGTCGCGCCAAGGTCTACCTCGGTCTCAGTTACGCGTCTGTGGCCTTTGGCCTCGGTTCGCTGGCGATCATCCTCGCCACGCTCTTGTTCGAAGGTGTTCGCGGCCTTTCGCCCGCTGTCTTCACGCAGATGACGCCGCCTCCGGGTTCCGAAGGCGGCCTTTTGAACGCGATCACCGGCAGCCTGATCATGACCTTTCTCGGCGTTGCCCTCGGCACTCCGGTTGGCCTGCTGGCGGGCACGTACATGGCCGAATACGGCCGCCATTCCAAGCTCACGATTGTCGTGCGGTTCATCAACGATATTTTGCTGAGCGCGCCGTCGATCGTGATCGGTCTCTTTGTTTACGAGGTCATGGTCGTGAGAATGGGCCATTTTTCCGCCCTCGCCGGGGCCGTGTCGCTCGCCGTCATCGTCGTTCCGGTCGTCGTGCGCACCACCGAGGACATGCTGCTTTTGGTGCCCGATCCTTTGCGCGAAGCGGCGAGCGCGCTTGGTCTGCCGCGCGCCATTGTCATCGGCAAGGTCGCCTATCGCGCCGCCCGCGCAGGTCTCATCACTGGGGTTCTCCTCGCCATCGCCCGTATCAGCGGCGAAACCGCGCCGCTGCTCTTTACCGCGCTTAACAATCAGTTCTTCAGCACGAATTTGAACGCGCCCATGTCGAGCCTGCCCGCCGTCATTTTCCAGTTCGCGCTCAGTCCCTACAAGGAATGGCAGCAGCTTGCTTGGACCGGAGCCCTCCTCATAACCGCGGCCGTTCTTGCGCTGTCGATTTCCGCGCGCATGCTCCAACTGGGGAGGCGAGCGAAATGACCACGACGAGCGATGAGCCGGACGACGGGAATAGGCCGGCCGCGGCGAATTCCGCAACAGCAGTGTGGGCCATAAACCCTGTTCAAATCCAACCAGCGGAGAATCCTGTCCCCCAAGCTGTGGCCGAGGCCGCACCTCTCGAGCAGAAAGTCTCGATTCGCGACCTCAAATTTTACTATGGCGGCTCGCTTGCCTTGAAGAACATCAGCGTTCCCCTTTACGCTCATGAGGCGACGGCTTTTATTGGGCCGTCCGGCTGCGGAAAATCAACGCTCTTGCGGGTGCTGAACCGGATGTACGATCTCTATCCCAATCAGAGGGCCGAGGGAGAAGTGATTCTCGACGGCGTGAATATCCTGCGGCCGGAGCAGGACCTCAATCTCTTGCGTGCCCGTGTTGGCATGGTGTTCCAAAAACCGACTCCTTTTCCGATGTCGATCCACGACAATGTCGCGTTCGGCATCAAACTTTACCAGAAGCTCCCCAAGGCCGAGCTTCGCGATCGCGTCGAGGCCGCATTGATTCAAGCCGCTCTTTGGGGCGAGGTGAAGGACAAGTTGCACGCTTCGGGCCTGTCGCTTTCGGGCGGCCAGCAGCAGCGCCTTTGCATTGCGCGCACCGTCGCGCTCCAGCCGGAAGTTATTCTTTTGGACGAACCTTGCTCCGCGCTCGATCCTATCTCGACCGCGAAGATCGAGGAAACCATCGACGAACTAAAGGAAAATTACACCATCGCGATTGTAACTCACAACATGCAGCAGGCGGCGCGCGTCGCGGAACATACTGCGTTCATGTATCTTGGCGAACTCATCGAGTTTGGCGTCACCGCGCAGATCTTCACGTCACCGGAACAGAAACAGACACAAAATTACATTACCGGGCGGTTCGGCTGATCGCGCGGCAAACGAGGAACAGGATCATGTCCGATCACATCGTCAAAGCTTACGACAAAGAACTCGAAATCCTGGGCCGGAAAATCGCGGAAATGGGCGGCATCGCCGAAAAAATGCTGTCCGATGCCGTGGATGCGCTGATCGATTTCGACACCCAGCTTGCCCAGACGACCGTCGATAGCGATCCGCGCCTCGACCTATTGCAGCGTGATATCGAGGAACAAGCGGTACTGACCATCGCGCGGCGCCAGCCGATGGCGGTGGATCTGCGCGAGATCATCGCCACGATCCGCATTTCCGGCGATCTCGAACGGATTGGGGATCTCGCCAAGAACATCGCCAAGCGCGCGATTAAGACTCACTCGGAGATGCACCTACCGCGCGCGACCATCGGGCTCAGGTCGATGCATGAATCGGCGGCGATTCTTCTGAAGGACGTGCTCGATGCCTATGCCCAGCGCGATGCCGAGCGCGCGCGCGCGGTTTGGACCCACGACGCCGATCTCGATGCGCTGGAAGACTCGGTTTTCCGCGACCTCCTCACCTTCATGATGGAAGATCCTCGCATCATCTCGTTTTGCACGCATTTGCTGTTCGTTTCGAAAAACATCGAGAGGATCGGCGACCACGCCACGAATATCGCCGAGACCGTGGTTTATGTAGTTACCGGTGAAACCCTGCCGATGGACCGGCCGAAGGGCCGGACCACGCTATCGGTGGCGCCCACGGCGGTGGACTGAACATGGCGAAAGATGTGCAAGATGTGAACGAAAGCCGTTCCAACCCGGCACGCGCAGCGCTAGCGCGCGTCCTCCTTGTCGAGGACGAGGCGGCGCTCAGCATGCTTCTTTCCTATAATCTCGAGGCAGAGGGCTTCACCGTGGACCGGGTCGAGCGCGGCGACGAAGCCGAAATCAGACTCAGCGAAACGGTTCCCGACCTCGTCATTCTCGACTGGATGCTGCCCGGCGTGTCCGGACTTGAAATCTGCCGCCGGATGCGCGCGCGGGAGACGACAAGAAATCTGCCGGTGATCATGCTGACTGCGCGCGGGGAGGAAAGCGAACGCGTGCGCGGGCTCGCCGTCGGGGCCGACGATTACGTGGTCAAGCCATTTTCGGTTCCCGAACTCATGGCGCGCGTCCACGCGCTTCTGCGCCGCACGCGGCCCGGCCGGTCAGGCGGCGTGCTTTCGGCGGGCGATCTCGATCTCGACCGGCAAAACTGGCGCGTCCGCCGCGCCGGCCGTGACGTGCATATGGGGCCGACGGAGTTCCGCCTGCTCGACCACCTGATGGGGAAGCCCGGCCGGGTCTTTTCGCGCGCGCAATTGCTCGACAGCGTTTGGGGACTTTCGGCGGAAATCGACGAGCGCACCGTCGACGTTCACATCGGCCGTTTGCGCAAGGCGTTGTCGATGGAGGCGGAAAAGGATCCGATCCGCACGGTGCGCGGCGCGGGCTATGCGTTCGATGAAACTTTCGGCCGGATTGGCTGAGAACCTAGTGCTTTGAGCCGGGCTCGGACATTTGGGCGCGGCCGGCAGTGTAGAGACCCATTCGCCTGCTACTTAACTGGCCTCGTATTTTCCCTGAATCTCGATCGCCGCTTCAAGTTGAATTGTTCATCATCTCTTCCTATGTTTTTTGTGTCTGCGCCGCAGACGCCGGCGTGGGGACGATGACGGACTTCGGGTTTTGCCTTCCTATCTCATTACCGCGCTGACCGTCGCTTGCGCCCTGTTCATGGAAAATCTCGACTCGACGGTCATTTCGACATCACTGCCCGCGATCGCCAAGGATTTGCATGAAGACCCGATTTCCTTAAAACTCGCTCTCACCTCTTACCTCATCTCCCTCGCGATCTTCATCCCGGCAAGCGGCTGGGCCGCCGACCGCTTTGGCGCGCGAGCGATATTTCGGGCCGCCATCCTAGTCTTCACCTTAGGCTCCATCTCTTGTGGCATGGCGTGGACCTTGCTTGGACTTGTCTGCTCTCGCATGATCCAAGGCCTTGGCGGCGCAATGATGGTGCCGGTAGGCCGGCTCTTGCTGTTGCGTTCCGTCGAACGCTCGGAACTCGTGAACGCGTTCTCCTATCTGACGGTCCCGGCGCTCCTCGGGCCGATGACCGGGCCACTGCTCGGCGGCTTCATCACCACCTATTTCCACTGGCGCTGGATTTTCTGGATCAACGTGCCTATCGGCGCCATCGGCATCATCCTTACCACCTTGTTCCTTGATGATATCAAGGGCGAAGCCTGGCCCCTCGATGTGACCGGCTTTCTCCTCTGCGGTCTCGGGCTTGCCTCTCTTTTGTTCGGGCTCGGCGGCATTGGGCGTGGCCTCATGGCCTGGCAAGCCGCGATTGCTCTGGCGGGCGTCGGTATCCTTGATTTGGCGGCCTATGGCCTGCATGCCCGTGATGCCGCATTTCCGTTGCTCGACCTCAGGCTTTTTTCGATCACAACCTTTCGCGCAAGCGTGGCGGGAGGATCGCTGTTCCGGATCGGCATCGGATCGATTCCTTTTCTGCTTCCGCTCATGTTGCAAGCCGGTTTTGGCTTGAACGCCTTTCACTCAGGTTCGATCACTTTCATTGCTTCGGTCGGGGCGATGGCGATGAAGGCAACGGCGCCGCGCATTTTGCGTTTGTTCGGGTTTCGCCGCGTGCTTCTTTACAATGCGATCCTGAGCGCCGCTTTCCTCGGCTGCTATGGCTTTTTTACCCCCTCGACGCCGGTCGCGCTCATGATGGGCTTGCTTCTCGTTGGCGGCTTCGTGCGGTCGCTCGAATTCACCAGCCTCAACGCCATTGCCTATGCCGAAATCGATCCCACCAAAATGAGCGCGGCCGTCAGTCTTGCCTCGGTGGCCCAGCAATTGTCCTTGAGCCTTGGCGTCGCGGCCGGCGCCGGGGCGCTGCAAGGGTTCGCTCTGTTCAGCCCCGGCACGAGCGTTCTTGCGCTTGAAAATTTCAAATGGGCGTTTGTGGCGATGGCACTTGTTTCGTTGAGCGCGACCGCCGCGTTCTTGCGGCTGCCCGCGGGGGCCGGGTCCGAACTCACGCGGAGCCTCCGGGGGAAATCCACCGCCGCAATCTCGCCCGCGACGCAATAAGCGAGCCCTCGCTCCCCGCTTGCCCTCGCCCTGCTCTAAGCAGGAACGGCTGATCCGCAAGACCGCCCCTCACTACGGCCCCTGCCGGCAAGTATTGGATCGAAAAATACAGCTCGGGGTCAACCGCTTTTTAAAGCGACCGCGGTCGTCGGGCAGGCGTTCGGGTCACATGACTCCGCGCGCGATGGCACGCTCCGCTTCCTCGATTGCTTGCGGCGTGCCGGCATGCAGCCAGAGCCCGTCAAGCCTTTGGCCGAAAAGGCGTCCTTTCTCCGCCGCCTCGAAAAAGAACGGCGCGAGGGGAAAAATATCCCGCGTCTCGCGTGCGAAAAGCCCCGGCTTGGCGATCCCGACGCCCGTATAGACGAAAGGCGCGATTTCGCGCTCCGGCCGCTGTGTCAGGCGGCCATCGGGCGCCATGTTGAAGTCGCCCGGCGAATCGATCCCCACGCTCGCCGTCGCCGCCGCGACGAGCAGCAAAATATCCATACTTACCGGATCCCAGTAGGCCGCGAGACGGCGCAAATTGTTGGCTGGGCCTTCGATCCAGAAAGCATCCGCGTTGGCGAGAAAAAAAGGCTCCGGCCCAAGCAAAGGCAATGCCTTGGCAATCGCGCCGCCCTGATCGAGAAGTTTTTCGCGCTCATCCGAGATTACGATCCGGGGGGCTTTCCGAGCGGCAAGATGCGCTTCGATCTGACCCGCCAGATAATGCACATTAACAATTGCCGTATCGACACCGGCCACGGCAAATCGATCAAGTACATGGTCGATCAGCGGCTTCCCCGCAATCGCGATCAATGGCTTTGGTACGCGATCGGTCAACAGCCGCATTCTCGTGCCCAATCCCGCGGCGAAGAGCATGACTTTGGCGGGCAGGAATGAGGCCATCGGGGTGCCGGTTGCCAAGCTATCGTACGATTTGCCGAACGGAACGATCGAAGGCGCCTTTCTCTAATCTTCGCATTTGCAATGCGTGTCAAAAAGCGGGGCGGACATTCGACAGCCGATCACCACCAAAATTATGCGCTTCCAAAGATCCGCGGCAGATGCTGCCCATACCAGAGTTTGAGCTCAGCCAAAGCCGGATGGGCGAGGTCCGTGGCCAAATATTTTTCGACCCGGGGCAGATGGGCAAGATACTGCGGTTTGTGGTCGCGTTCATCGAGGCGTGCGAAAATGCCAAGGATCTTGGTCGCGCGCTGCGCGCCCAAAATTGCATAGGCGCGGGCAAACGCGACCGCATCGAAGCTTGGATCGGCCTCGCGCCGCAGCCGCGCATAATGGGCGAGCAGTTTCAATTCCGCGTCTTGCGGAACATCGACGCGGGCGTCCTGCAAAAGGGAGACGACATCGTATGCGGGGTGGCCCAAGACGCAATCCTGGAAATCCAGGACGCCGACCTTGGCGATGCCTTCACGCCCGGCAAGCCAGACGAGATTTGGCGAATGATAGTCGCGTAACGTCCATGCCGGCCGCGCGGCAAGGACCTCCTGAACCACTTGTCGCCAAAGATTGACAAAGGTCGCCTTGGCGCCCGAGGCAAGTTGCACGCAGGCAATATAGGGCGCATACCACTCCAGCAGCAGTTCGATCTCGATCGACAGCGCATCGGCGTCGTAGCTTGGAATCCGATAGGTCTCGCTCCCATCGAGGGACAAGGTGTCGGGAAGGCTGGCGCCGTGCAAATGAGCGAGCCCGGCCAGCGCGACGGCATAACGTTCCTCGATGATGCCGCCTCCGCCCGCGACCGGCTCGCAGCCGAGATCCTCGACGATGGCAAGGCCGGCGGCGAGATCGAAGGCAATGATTTCGGGCGCCGAGAGACCTTGCGCGCGCAAACCTTGGCCGACCGCAATAAAAGCCTTGATGTCCTCGGCGAGTTTGGCGATGGCGCTATAGGGTTTGCCGTAGCGAAGCGGCGGCCCGTCCGGGCGCGGCGGCGAATTCATCAAAATGGCGCTCCGCCCATCGGGTTTCACCAGGTGCTCATAGCTTCGCGTCGACGCATCGCCTTGCATGAAATCACGCCGGGCTCCGCTCCAGCCGCTGCGCGCGAGAAGCTCGTGGACCGCCTTGGCGCGCGCGAGACGCGCCGCGAACGCTCCAATCCCGGTTAGGGTTACGGCGCGGTAGCCAGGACCGCGGTCCGTGTCGAGTCTCAATTCGATATCGAGCCTGTCAGCATCGAGAAAACCGCCCGCGTGCTCCGGCCATTCGACAAGGACGAGCGCGCCATCGCAAGCCTCCTCGAACCCCACTTCCAAGAGCTCCCGCGGCTTCTCGATCCGGTAGAAATCGGCGTGAACGATGGGGAAGTTCAAGCCCTCGTAAACCTGCATCAAGGTGAAGGCCGGGCTCGGCACCTCTAGGTCATGCTGGCCCGCTAGGATACGAATGAGGGCGCGCGCGAACGCCGTCTTTCCGGCGCCAAGGCCGCCCGACAAGGTCACGAGATCGCCAGGACCGACGAGCGCGGCGACATCGGTGGCAAACCCGGCGATCGCGTCCTCGTCTTCTAGCTCGCGCGGCCAGATCGTAGCGGACGCGGAGACCGTGCCTGCGGCCATTGCTTTCACGCTCCTTGCGCGGTGCTCCTGGCGCGGAGCTTCGCGCCTTGTAATGGAAAGATGCAAGTCGCGCGCGTCCCTTTTCCCGGCGCCGATTCGATTTCGACGCGGCCGCCGTGCAGTTCGACGAAGGACCGCACGATGGAAAGGCCAAGTCCCACGCCGCGATGCCGCG
Organism: Methylocella sp.; assembly: GCA_050728755.1. Classification (GTDB taxonomy): domain Bacteria; phylum Pseudomonadota; class Alphaproteobacteria; order Rhizobiales; family Beijerinckiaceae; genus Methylocapsa. Next base: position 8,340 of record JBOHJU010000007.1, on the reverse strand, counting down.
TCCCGGTTGTATAGGTTTTAAACCGGTCGAATACATGTTCGAGGATTTCGGGCGGAACTCCACTCCCCTCGTCGGTAACCTTGAACAGGATTTCGCCGTCCTGCCGCACCGCCGCGAGATCGATGCTTTGACCGGGCGAGGAAAAGCCGATCGCATTCGAGAGAAGGTTGAAGAGAATCTGCCGGATACGTTTGCCGTCGGCGACAAAGGACCCGATATCCTCCATCGTGGCGACGCGAAGGGTGAGCGAGGATTCGGCGAGCCGGTCTTGGATGCCTTCCGCTGCGGCCCGCATGGTTTCCGCGATGTCTACCTCGTTGAGCGACAGCTCCATCGCATCCGCGTCGATCGAGGCGAGATCGAGAATATCGTTGATGATGGCGAGCAGCGCCGACGAGGATTTCATCACGTAGCCCGCATACTCGCGCTGTTTACCGTTGAGCGGGCCGATCGCCGGATCGTCGAGAAGCTGAATGAAGCCGATGATATTGGTCAAGGGCGAACGCAGCTCGTAGGAGACATGGTGAACGAACTCGTTGCGCAGCTTTTCAACGCCGATCAGCGCCTGATTGCGTTCGGTCAACGCCCGTTCGACATTCACGCTTGCGGTCATGTCGATGAAAGTGAGAAGGGTCGCCCCATCGGGCAGCGGCGCGGCGGCGCAATCGAGCACGGACCCATTGCTGCGCGCGAGACGGCGTTCGAGCCCGACGCGTTGATCCGGCAATCCGGCGACGGCGGTGCGCAGGGCGCCCCAAATTTCTACGTCGGCGAACAGCGGAGCGCAGAGCAGGGCGAGGCGGTCGATATGCGGGCGGCCGTCGAGTTCGCCGCGGCCAAGCGCCCACATGCCGGCGAAGGCCGGGTTGAACAATTTGAGGCGGCCGTCGCTGCCAAACACGGCCACGCCTTCCTTTAAGGCTTCGAGGGTCTCGCTCTGCACACGGATCGAGGCGTTGAACTGCGAAACGAGCCGGTAGCGTTCGGTGACATCGTCGAAGAGATAGGTGACGCCACCTTGCGGATTGGGGCTGATAACGGCGCGCAACGTCCGCCCGTCCGCCGGAAACCAGACTTGTTCGTCGGTATCGAGCGATTGATAGGCGGCGAGCAGGTCTGCCTTCCAAGCCCGGAAATCGGCTTGCTCCGGCAACAGCCGTGCCCGCCGGAGGCGGTCGAGAATCTCGGAATCGGTTGGTTTCTGGTCGAGCCAAGCCTGATCAAGCGCCCAAAGCTGACGATAGGCCGCATTGTGGAAAACGAGCTGTTTGGCGCCGTCGAAAATGGCAACTGCCGTCGAAAGCTGGTCGAGCGTGCGCGCATGCGCCTGCGTTTGCCGGTCAAGTGCAGCACGCATGGAGTCGATTTCCGACACATCCGCCGCCATTCCGGCCGAACCGGAGCCTGCGGGCGCTTCGACAATTTCGAGCATGCGGCGCTCGCCGGCAACGACCGCCGGAGCGCGTCCGTGCCAGACTGCTCCTGTCCCGCGCGACGCAGCGCTCTCCTCGCGCGCCTGACGCTCGATAAGCTCGATGCCGCGCAAGACCGCGGCCTCGCGATCGTTGGCTTCGACCGCGCGGGCATAGGCGGCATTGACCCAGCTCAATTTGCCGCCGCCGTCGCGCACCCACGCCGGGTATGGAATGGCATCAAGCAGTGCCCGCAAGGCGCGGAGTTGCTCAAGGGTGGCCGCCTGCAACTCTTGGAGTCGGACGGCATCGAGACGATCGCCGGAGACATCCCTTATCCGCAACACGGCTCGGCCGCCAACCGGGCACCCCTCGATTTCGAGATGCCGCCCGCCCAAGCTCGCGGCAGTCATGCGGAACGATTCGCCCCGTGCCCGCAACCGCGCGACGGCGTTGTCGAGAGTTTGCGCCGTCCCTGGCGGCAGCCAGGACCCGAAAGCAAGCACGCGACGGGGATTCGAGCGGTCCCCGGCAAGCCAAAGATTCCCGTCGATATCGGGGTCCTCGCCCGGCCCTCCCCAGGCAACGATAATCTGGGTTTCGACGCCAAGAAAAAGCTCGGCGCGACCGAGCTTCGCGCGTAACGAGGAAAGTTCAAGATGATGGGTCGCCTCGTGTTCCTGCCAACGCCGCCGCTGGGATAAAAAGAACAGCGCGGCGAGCATGAGAAAGGCGACGAGTCCGGCGATCAGCGACAGTCCCGCCGCGCCGGCATGGCCGCGCAAACTCGCGGCGACGCCCATTTGACTGGCGGCGGCGCCCTGCACCGGCGAGGCCGCCAGGAGGAAAGTGCAAATCCCGCCGCAAATCCCAGCATACCACGCGAATTTCATCTTCCGCTGGCGCCAGCACCAACCCATCCACCCCTCCCACTATGGCCGAATTGAAATGCTTGCCGCGCGAATCAGCCAACTTTATGCAAAACTTGCCATCATTGTGAAATCGGTGAGGATTAGGGCGGCTACGAGCATCGTGCGAGAGGCTTCTTCCACGCTGATCCGCCTCATCGTGGGCAAATTTTCTTGTGCGAGGCAGGTTTTTCGCACGATCCTCCGCAGACTGCCAGTCAACCGGCGGCGGGAGGAGACCTTTTGGCCGCCTCGCGGTAAGCGATTGTATCGCGCACTTCGATCGTGACATGGGAGAGCATGCGGAACCGGCTGAGCCGTGACCGGTAAAATTCGGCATCGCGGGGTTTGGGCGTCGCGATCGAGAGGATCGCGCCGAGATGGCCGGGGCCGAGCCGCCAGACATGGAAATCCGCCAAGCGGTCCCCATCGCACTCGATCGCGCGCCGCAGTTCTTCAGCCATTGCCTTATCGGGGTTCATATCCAGGAGCACGCCGCTGGTGTCGCGGATCAGGCCATAGGCCCAATTGGCGATGACCACGGCCCCAACGATGCCCATGACCGGGTCCATAAAGACCCAGCCAAAAAAGCGCCCGAGGAGCAGCCCGCATATCGCGAGCACCGAGACCGCCGCGTCCCCGGCCACATGCACGAAGGCCGCGCGCATGTTGTTGTCGCGTGAAGCGGCGGAGGCGGACGAAGCGCCGCCGTGTTCGTGCTCGACGAAATCGAATTCGTAAACATCCGCGTGATCAAGGCCCGCGAGACGCAAGCGGACCTTGAATTCGTGCGGCTCGGGAATTTCTTCCAGCGATTCGAGAAAAGTCCCGCGATCGGCGAAGCGAAAAGTCTGCCGCGCGCCGCCGGGGCGTTCGGTTTCGATCAAGGGAGCGCTATCGCCGAGCATTGGTGAAGGTTCGAGATTTTCCTCGCGGCGCAACCGGAAACGCGGCGGCACGCCATCCTCGAAGATCTCCAAAAGCAATATGCCCCGCCCGGTGTCGATGCGGCGAGGCTCGTCATGTTCGTGCCCGCCGTGTCCGCCGCGAGGCGGAACCCCTTGGCCATGCGAATGGCCATGTTGATCGCCGCCGCCCGCGCTTAGGAGCCAAGCGGTGGCAATGTTCACAACGAGACCGCCGGCCGCGATCAAGATTGCCTCGTCGAATTGGATCGTCACCGGCGAAAAAAGACGCACCGCCGCCTCATAGCCGATCATCAAGGCAATTATCGCAAGCACAAGGGCGCTCGAAAAACCGGCGAGATCGCCGAGCTTTCCGGTGCCGAACACGAAGCGGGGGTCATTAGCATGCCGACGCGCATAGGAATAAGCCAAGGCCGCGATCAAGAGCGCCAAGGCGTGGGTTGCCATATGAAAGCCATCGGCGACCACGGCGAGCGAGCCAAACAGGGTGCCGCCCACGATTTCCGCGACCATCATGAACGAGGCAAGCGAAATCGCGGCCCAAGTCCTGCGCTCATTCGCAGCATGGCCGGCACCAAGGAAAATATGGCTGTGTTCGCCGGCAGGCATGGCGTCCTGGTCGAGCATGATCATCCTCCGCGGCGGCTTGCGTCCTTATCTGAAATAGCTGTGAACGACCTCGATCAGTTGCGCCGCCGCCTCGGCGTCAAGCGCCTCCGGATTCTTGGCCGGATCAACCAAATGAGTGCGAATGTGATCCTCGACCACCTCCACCAGCAAGCTGTTGATCGCGCCCCGGCACCCGGCGATCTGATGCATGATCCGCGCGCAACCAGCTTCGCCGTCGAGCGCGCGCTCAATGGCTTCGACCTGCCCGCGAATGCGGCGCACCCGGTTCAAAAGCTTTTGCTTGTCTTGAATGACGTGGCCCATGCCGGGCTTTCTTCCGCAAAACTGTGATTGGCATAGGGGGCCACCCTATATGACGCAGGCAAGGAGGTCAATGCGAGCGGCTCCTGGCCTCCCTTGCCCTCATGATTTTGGGCTACCGGTGGGCTTGCATTTGTCTTTGCAGTGGACTTTGGTTCGCGCTGACAAATGCGGCACAACATCCAGATCTTATGTCTTCTTGCAGTTCTGCCGCTGGCGCTTTGCTGGCAGACTAGAGTTGTCCCGGCGCTTGCTCAAGCCAATCTCGCGGGCCGAACTGCGGCGCCCACCCCCGCGGGTTTCCAAGCGTTTTTGCAAAGCCTCTGGCCGCTTGCCGAGGAAAAAGGGATCACGCGCGGAACCTTTGACGCGGCTTTCGCCGGGCTTGCGCAAGACCCCGCCTTATTCGCCGCATCGAACCGGCAGGCAGAATTCGACAAGCCTCTTAAATCCTATCTCGACGAAGCGGTTTCGCCCCGCCGCATAGCCCGCGGCCGCGAATGCTTGCGGGCGTGGCACGCCGAACTTTCCAATATCGAACAACGGTTTGGCGTACCAGCAGGAATTATCCTCGCCGCATTCGGCATCGAGACGGATTTTGGGAAAGCAAATGGTGAGAAAGACATTATCCGCTCGCTCGCGACCTTGGCTTATCAGCGCCAAGACCGGCCGGTTTTCCGCGACGAATTGATCAGCGCGCTTGTCATGCTCGACAAAGGCGGCGTTGCCCGCACACGGATGAAAGGCTCCTGGGCCGGCGCGATGGGCGGGCCGCAGTTTCTTCCCTCCGCTTTTCTCAAATATGCGGTCAGCTACGACGGACCAGGCTCGCCCGATATTTGGAACAAGGCCGTCGACAGTCTCGCCTCGATCGCGAATTTTTTGCGCCAATCCGGCTGGCAGCCCGGCCTTAGCTGGGGAACCGAAGTAATTCTTCCCGAAAATTTCGGCTTTGCCTCGTTACATGGGAGCTTCGCCGCATTTGCCGCGCAGGGTGTCAAAAGCGCTACCGGGGGCGCGTTTCCGCACGGCGACGCGACCTTGCTCCTCCCTTCGGGCGCCCCCGGTCCGGCATTTCTATTGTCGGCAAATTACTGGGTTCTAAAGGCGTACAACAATTCGGATTCCTACGCCCTTTCGCTCGCTTTGCTAGCTAATCGGATCAATGGCAAGCCCACCCTGCGCGGCCATTGGCCGGAGGGCGAGATTTTCTTGAGCCGGACGCAAAAGGCGGAGATTCAGCGCCTGCTCGAAAGGCTTGGGCTTTATCATGGGGAAATCGACGGCCGTTTCGGGCAGGCCTCGCGCGACGCGATCCATGGTTTCCAGAAGAGCATTGGCGCTGCTCCGGCCGACGGATTTGCGACCCCAAAACTCTCGCGCCAACTTGCTGGCGAAGTCAGCCGCCGATTCGGCCAATAATTTTAAAAATGAGATTGAGACCCTGTCACTTGCAAGCGCAATGCGCCATTCCTGGCACGGTTCATACAACCAACTTTAAATGCGACCGTGGCTAATCCCCGCGGACCAAATGCCGCATGATTCGTGGGTGCCGACGGTATCTTGAACGGCGGCGGAGTTCCGCGTATGTTACCCGGATGCGGATCTTGGTCCTCCGAAGATTACTCATTTTTCTGACTGGCCTTGCCTTCCTCGTTGGGGCCGGGGCTCAGATGCCGCCTGAGCCGTCAACTTGTATGGATGCCGCGCAAGCCGCGATCGACGACTGCTGCGTGAGGATGGCAATAAAAGACCATGCCACGCCCGCGCCCATGAAACAGATGCCGTGCAAGGGCATTTCGCTCGATTGTGCCAACCAGGTAGGTTGTATTTCTTCGCCCACCCTTCCGGCTCTGTTAACTGCGCTAGGAATCCCAACCGCATATGCGCGCGTGGCATATTGGCCGCCTGCCACTTGGCGCACCGGGTTGTCGATCAAACCCGATCTCTTCCCCCCTATAGCGAACCGCATAGCCGGTTAATCGGAAGCACCGCGCAATGCGTACGCCTTTGGATCGTGTTCCGGCGCATCCAGCGTGGCCGGAAACACGCGGTTTCCTTGGCTAAAGCCTGCCCCGGGTTGGAGGTCAAATCCATGCCATCTCGCTTTTTTGCGGGCGCCGCCGCGCTCGCCATTACTCTCGGTGCGGGCCATGCTTGGGCGGAGGCCCAACCCGAGCGCTTCAAGGCGGCGGGCAAGCCGCAGAAGGCCGGCACCCCTAAATCCGCCGCCCCGGTGCGGCTCGCGGCTTTGGGCGCGACGGTCGAGAGCGTGCTCGCGTTTGGCCGCCAGCTCAACCCGGCGCTGCGCGCGGCGGCGCTCGATACCTCGGCCGCAGCGGCCAAGGCCGCCGGCGCCGATGCGCTTGATGATCCGACGATCTCGGACAGCTACACGTATTACCGCGATCCGAACGTCTTCAGCGGCCACTCGATCATGGTGACACAAGCTTTCCCGCTCTGGGGAAAACTCGATCTGCGGCGCGAGGCGGCGCTGGCCGATTTGGATTCCGTACGGGGGCGCGAACAGACCGCGCGCGATGCCCTCGACGAACGCATCAAGGTCGCCTTCGCTCAATATTATGTGGCGAGCCGTGCCATTGCCGTGAACCAGGAAGTGATAGCAGAGACGCGCGGCCTACGTGCCGCCGCCGAGGCGCGCTATGGCGCTGGGCAAGGCGATCAAGCGGCGGTCATCAAGGCCCTCGGCGAGGAAACTTCGGCGGAGATCGAAGCAACGAGCCTCAATGGCAATCGGGCGGCCGCAAGGGAAACGCTTAACGCGCTTATCGCGCGTCCGGCCGGCGCCCCGTTGGCCGAACCCTTGCGGCTCCGGCGGGTGCCTGCAGCGGATCTTGCCACCGCCTCTTTGGTGGAACGTGCCCGCGGTAGCAGCCCGGCGCTCGCCACGAGCGGCGCAGAGGTGAATGCGGCGCAAGCACGCCGCACCCTGGCCGAGAAAGCCTGGTACCCCGACCTGACGGCCGGGGCCGGACCATTGATCCAGACCAACAACCGTGCGCCGGGGGCAGCGGCCACGGTCGGCCTCAACATCCCGCTGCCCTGGGGCAAGCAGGCCTCGGAGCAACAGGCTGCGACTGCACAGCTGGGCGCGGCCGAGCAACGCTACGAGGCCAGCGTGCTGGATATTCAGAGCGCGATCGCCCAGGCGCGCGAGAAGCTCAAGGCCGCCCAGCGGGCGGAAACGTTGGTGGCTCGCAAGGCCCTTCCCGAAGCTCGGGCGGCGCTCAAGTCGGTCGTATCGGAGTATGCCCAAGGGCGCGGCGACCTTGGCACCGCACTCGAGGCGCAGCACGGGCTCCATGATCTCGAACTCAAGCTGCTCCAGGTCGAGCTAGACGAGCAGACGGCGCTTGCCGCCATCGAACGTTTGATCGGGGGTGAGCTGTGAGCCGCTCACATGCAAGCCGCGCGGCGGTCATCCTCGCCGCCGCGGCGGCGTCCGTTTGCCTCTGTTCCGCCGTTTGGGTTCCGGAAGCGGTGGCGCAGACAGCACCGGCTTCCGAGCCAAACCTGGCCCCGGTCACGCTTACTCCGCAACGGATGCAGAGCATCGGGGTAAAGACCGGCGTCGTGGAGTTTCGGCCGGTGCGCGCCGATATTCGCACCGTCGGAAACGTCGAGGCGGACGAAACGCGGCTATCCGACATAGAAGTTCGCTTCGCGGGCTGGATTCGGAAGGTATACGCCGACCAGACGTACCAGGTGGTGCGGCAGGGCCAGCCGCTGCTGACCATCTACAGCCCGGAGCTGGTGACGGCCGAGCAGGACTATTTGGTGGCCAAGCAGCTCCTGGCGCACAGCACCGGTCCGGGGAAACCTGCCGGATGGCAGCCGCTGCTGAGCGCGGCCGACCAGCGGTTGAAGCAATGGCAGGTTCCGGACCAAGAGATCGCTCGGCTGAAGAAAACCGGCAAGATTAGGAATGAGATCGAAATCGATTCGCCGGTGTCCGGTTTCATTGTCGATAGGAAGGCCTTTCCGAACATGTATGTGCAACCGGGCACGAAGTTGTACTCGGTGGCGGACTTGTCGACCGTCTGGGTCTATGCTCAGGTTTTTCAGAGCGATATCGGCCGGTTGAAGGTGGGGGATCCGGCAGCGGTCACCGTAGACTCCTATCCGGGACAGACGTTCCCGGCC
>JBOHJU010000006.1:0-27621 GCA_050728755.1 Methylocella sp. | reverse complement strand
CGTCAATCTTCTCGGCATATTCACGCCGGCGGACGAAAATTTATTGGACCAAGCAGATGGCGACCTTTCGGCAGGGGGCGTGCTCGTCTTACCGGCCCAGCCCGGTCCGTTTCCGTATATGGACGTGGCCGCCGGCAAAGAAGGAAAGATGTATTTGCTCAATGAAGCCAGCTTGGGCGGATTTACGCCCGGCGGCCCCGACAAGGCACTCGACACAAAAACAATAGGGCGTTGCTGGTGCGGGTTGTCCTATTTCACCGGTTCAGATGGGGTCGGGCGTATCGTAAGCGCCGGCGGCAGCCCGTATAAAAACGTAGAAACCACCGCCCAAATCACCGTTTGGAAGATACAGACCTCGCCCACGGTTGCCTTCGTCCAGGAAGGGGCGGCATTGCCAGTCGCGAGCGGCGATGACCCTGGAACCTTTACGACGGTTTCGTCGAACGGCACCCACGCCGGAACAGCCATCATTTGGGCGATCGGACGGCCAACCGGTACCGGGACTAACCCTGCCGCGGTTAATCTTTATGCCTTCGCGGCGGCGCCTACGAGCGGCACGTTCCCGTTGCTGTTTTCCTCGCAGGCTGGAACATGGCCCAACTACAGCACCTCCAATGCCAATATCGTGCCGGTCGTGGCGAATGGACGGGTCCTTGTGGCGAGCTATCAACAGCTGACGATTTTCGGCCTCGGCGGCCGACCGTTTGTCCCGCCCGCGGCCGCCTCGGCAAAGCCCGTGGCGCGCAATACCCATGCGCTTCCGCACGAAATCACCGGGGTTCTCGAACATGCCGAGGGAGCGCTGCTGACGCTGCGGACTAGAGCCGGTACGATCGCGCGAGTCGACGATTCGGACGCTGTTCGCAGGGAGCAAACCGGCGTCCTGGTGCAGGGCAATGCCTACACGGCCCAAGGAACAACCTATGATTCGGCCGGCGCGCTGCTTGCGCAGATCGTCCTCCGAGCCAAGCCTTCGCCCGCGATTTGGCCGCCGGACCGCTGACGATCGAACCGCTTCGCGGCCAAGCCGCAACCGACGCTCCGTTGCGGACTTCGGCGTTTTGCCGCCGACCCTCCTAGGCTAGAAACAGAGGCATGTTTAACCCCGCGCCGGTTCAGATCTTCCGGGACTGAAAACGCTCGTTTGTGTCCGGATGGCGGCTCACCAGGCCAACAAGGTAAAAATCGCGCGTCCCGATACAACAAAACGCAATGGTCGTCTGGCATAGTGTCTTGAAACGAGGGGAAGAGGCCACAATGTCAGCGCCGCAAAATCGAACGATGGAAAATCGAGCGCAAGGACGCCACAACGAAGCGCGCGATCGCGCTCTCAAGGGCGCGCAGATCGTCTTCAAAGGTCGCGGGGCGGTGATCGATTGCGCGGTCCTTAACCTGGCGGACGGGAGCGCCTGCCTCAAAGTGGAAAGCCCCATCGGAATTCCGGACTCATTTGATCTCGTGATTGACCACGCAACCGTCGGCAATTGCCGCGTGACTTGGCGGAAAGCAACGCAAATCGGCGTTGAGTTCGGCTAGCTGTGAGCATGTCCCGAAAAAGTTGCTCGACTTTTTCGATTCTGACATGCTCCAACTCTTTGATTTTGAGCGAGTCCTTATCGATCAAATTGTTCCATTTGATCGGGACGCGCTCTAAGGGCCAATTCCGGGCTGATTGGCCGCGCATCTGCGGCACCTTGTACTGTCCTAAGTTTTGGCCTTGATGACCCGGTCCAAACTCGACGCCGGCGACAAGGAACGGGCCATCGCGCCCTGCCGGTGTTCAGCGTCCGGGACGAAGCGTCAGCGCCGCGACGCCGCCGGAAAGATCGAGGCCGGTCTGCGCTTGAATCGACAAAGGCTGCAACGTGAACGAGCGGCCGGAGCCGCCAACGAGCGCGTTCGCGCCAACTCCGGCCCCGACGGTCGCCGATGCGCCGACGCCGGCATAGTCGCCCGCGAGCGCCCCGCGCTTGGGTCCAACGGAGGGGGCAAAAACGTCCCAGGCCAACACGCCCCGATCGGTTGCGCCGATATCGAGGCCGAATTTGCGAATCATGCCATAATAATGCTCGCGATGCCCGCGAGCCGAAGTGAAAACGCACCGCATCTCTTTGCTCGACGTGATGATGAGACCGAGGCCCCCAGAGACCTCGCAGCGCAATGTGCCGACTTTAACGCCTTGCTGCGCAACCGCGGCTTGCGCGCCTGCGATCAAAACGGCGATAGATGCCGCGCGGAGAATGGCACGAATGTTCATGGGTTTCCCTTTCGTTGATGGTCGAGCGCGATGGGCCAACCCCAGCCGCTACGGATCCTAACCACCAAATGGATTAGGATGCGCGGTGTCAAGTGCGCCGTATTTGAAAAGGCCAGGCCGGCGAGACCAGCTTATGCCGCCTTGTAGCGCGACGCGGGTCAGATTCGAGCTGGCCATCGCTCACCCTAACGCCCGCGTCAGGAGCTTTGGGTCAGGCCCGAGACGGCGGCGATAAGCACTGCGCCCAATACCCAGCCGACGATGCCCATCGCGGAAAAGACAAAACTCTGCCAGCCGGTCAAGCGCTCGCGTTTCGGATCATTGAAGAATTCCGTGAATTCTTCGTTGATCTCGATCGCCGGCAAGAGCCGCGCGAGGCTGGCGCCGCAGCACCAGAGTCGCCCGTGACCGGCGTCGCGCACCCCCTTCACGCATGTCTTCAGATAGAGCGCGCCAAGTAATGTGATGCCGAGCACCCAATAGAGAGCCCGGAAGGTGTAGGTACCGATACCGAAGCCGGCCACGTATTGAAGCGCACCAGACGCAATATAGCTCCACCCCGTTTGTGTCTCGCGTTCCCGCACGCGGCCGAGGTAACGGATCTCGCTGGCCGCGTCAGGGTCGCCCGCGCTCGTCAATGCGCTTGCGAGTTGCGCGTAGGGTGCGGGGCTGTAGCTGGGATCGAGCCTCGCCCAATTGTCCCACCATTGCATTCCCCGCCCGCGCATTTCCGGTCCGGTCTCGCCTTCGTAACCGCCGAGATGGCCGTAGGTGAACCCATCGAGGTGGAGCTTCCCTTTTGCCGGCCAGGCATCCTGCGCATCCATGAGATTACCGATGTGCGTGTCGCGCAGGGACAAGGTGCCGGGTTTGCCGTTTTCACCTCGCCAGACAACCGGACGGCCCATCCCTCCCAGCTGCAAGCCGGCGGCGATCGACGCGCCCGCGAGATCAAGATCGGCCAGAGTCGCGCCGCGCAGATCCAGATTGCCGCCGACATGGGCGGCAATCATGCCGACCTGACCGATGCAACGGCTATCGCGCATGAGCAGATCGGAACCTACCTGCAGATTTTTGGCGAGGAGCGGGCCGCCGAAGTTGGCGCTTGTCATGTCAATCACTCCCCCGATCTTTGCCAAGCTCAGACTCACATCCTTAAAGCTGGCTTGGTTCCGGCCCTCTGAGCGCATGGACAGATTGCCCCCCACCTGCAGGGAGTCGGCGGTGAGCGTTCCGTCGAAACTGGCGCCTCCCATGTCGATATGTTCCGTGATCCTCGCGCTGCGCAGAATCACGTCCTTAAAGCTCGCCTTGTTGTTGTCATCGGATTGCATGCGCAGAGAGCGGCCCGCCTGCAGGGAGTCTGCGGTAACCGCGCCGTCAAAACGAGCGCCCGTCATGGAGACCTCTCCCGAGATCTTCGCGCCGGTCAGATCCGCATTCTTGAAGCTGGCCTTGTTCCGGCCATCCGATCGCATGAACAAAGAGCCCCCCACCTGCAGGGCATTGGCGTTGAACGGGCCCTCGAGACTGGCGCCGGTCAGGTCAGCGTCGCCATCGATTTTAGCGCCGTACAGATTCATCTCCGTTTTGACGACTGCTCCATCGTCCAAGGCGAGATCGCTTCCGGCATGGAAGCCATGGGCGAAGAAGCCACCAGTCATCAGCGAGCCGCCGAGCGAGACCAAGCTGTCCGTGCGGGCGCGGTTCAAGTTAAACAAGCCTTCGATCCGGCTGCCGGAGAGTTTAACTGCTCGAACGAGTGTCGTATTTGCGAGATCGACATCTCCCACAATCCGGGCGACGGCGATCTGGACGCCCGCAACCGGCACTTGGTCCCGCCACGGCGATAGCGTCAACACATCCTCCAGAAAGCGAGAGGAGATCTTGCGGCAGTCGTTACGCCAACGCGTGTCCTCCTCTTTGTTGGGATCGAGGCTCGGCGTGCCGCAGTGTTGGTTGAAGTCGGCCGCGCCGCCCTGCTTGATTTGAGACCAGGCCCAGCCCTCGGCGGTCTTCGCATCCTCATAGGGCGCCCGCGCCGACACCAAATTTTGCGATCCCAGCCAAATCGCAAGTGCACCGAAAAACGCCAGCGGACGAGGCGGAAAGGTAAGAAGCGGGTTCCACGCCGGCATAATTGCTCCCTCTCCGGCAGAACGCGACCGAGTTGTTAGGCCATGCCCGGCCACGGAACAAATGTGCGAGACCGGGCGGGCGGCGCGAAGATCCGCAGCCTTAGCGACTCATGATAGGATTTGCACCAGGGCGCAAATACGCCACGCCGCGAAAGGGATGCCTCATGCCGCAGACAAGATTTTGGGCCGAGATGACCTGGACCGATTTCGAGGCAGCCGACATGGGGCGCGCCATCGCGGTCCTGCCGCTCGCCGCAACCGAGCAGCATGGCCCGCATCTGCCGCTTGGCACCGATATTTTCATCATGGAAGGGTATATTGCCCGGGTTGTCCCGCGCGTGCCGGACGAACTCGCCGTTTTGTTTCTGCCCGTGCAAAACTGCGGGCTCTCGATCGAGCACGCGGCTTTTCCCGGCACGCTCAATCTTCCGGCCGAACCCCTCATCGGTGCCTGGACAAAACTTTGCGAATGCGTGCATCGTACCGGCTGCCGCAAGCTGATTCTTTTGAACTCGCATGGGGGCAACACGGCGATCCTCGACATCATCGCGCATGATCTTCGCGCGCGGCTCGGCATGTTAGTTGTCATGGCCTCCTGGCATCGTTTTGGCGCGCCGGACGGACTCTTTACAGCGCATGAAAAGGCGCGTGGGATTCATGCCGGAGAGATCGAGACGTCGCTGATGCTAGACTTCCGGCCGGACCTCGTGCGCGAGGACGATGCCGCCGATTTCACGTCCGAGAGCGTCGCAATGGAACGCGAGTTCAATTGGCTGCGCGCCGGCCGCCCGACGGGCTTTGGCTGGATGAGCCAGGATCTTTCCGCCTCCGGCGCCATGGGCAATGCGGCGGCGGCCAATGCGCTCAAGGGCGAGGCCTGCGCCGATTACGGTGTTACAGCCTTCATCGAGCTGCTGCAAGACATCGATGGCTTCGATCTTGCCAGATTAAAGGACGGGCCGTTGTCTTACGCCCGGGCTATTGACAAGTAAAACAAAGCAACGTGACAATGCCGTGGCGCGGCTTCCGAGAGATACGAATTTGAACCGGGCAAGCGCGGCGGCGCGAAGATTTCTGCTCTGGTGTTTCCGCAACCGCGAGACGGGAGCGATCACCGTCGCCCAGACGCCAAACCTCGCGCTCTACGTCTTTCTTGTCGCGACGGCGATCCTCTGGCTCGGGGAGCCGAGCGGTGCCATAGCGACAGGGGTCAAGGTGGCCGCTACCGGCAGTCTGATCGTCTGGGCCCTCGACGAGGTGGCGCGCGGCGTCAACCCTTGGCGCCGCTTCCTCGGCGCCGCCGTTCTGATCTACGAAGTCTCCCGCATTCGCCCGTGAGCTGGTAAACTCGAAGCTCCGCGGGCTTCGCGCGGAACCGGAGAATGCCATGCAAGCAATGGTGCTAAAGCAGCTTGGGACCGCTCTTGAATGGACGGATCTCGCCGACCGGCAACCCGGGCCGGGCGAGATTCGCGTGAAGGTGGCCGCCTGCGGCGTCTGCCGCACGGATCTGCATGTCGTCGATGGCGAGCTGCCCGGCCCAAAGGTGCCGATTATCCCTGGTCATGAGATCGTCGGCCGGATCGATGCGATTGGGGCCGGCGTCGAAGAGCTCAGCCTCGGGGAGCGCGTGGGCATCCCATGGCTCGGCCACACCTGCCGCGTCTGCCCTTATTGCATGAGCGGCCGGGAAAATCTGTGCGATCGGCCGCTCTTCACCGGCTACACGCGCGACGGCGGCTTCGCGACGGCGGCGATCGCCGATGCGCGTTATGCGTTCCCGCTCGGCGAGGCCGGCGGCGATGTAGCGCTCGCTCCTCTGCTCTGCGCCGGGCTGATCGGCTGGCGATCGCTGGCGATCGCTGGCGACGGTGAGAGGCTCGGACTCTATGGCTTTGGCGCCGCGGCGCACATCGTGGCGCAGGTCGCGAAATGGCAGGGACGAACGGTATTTGCCTTCACCCGGCCGGGCGATGCGGCTGGCCAGACTTTTGCGCGGAGCCTCGGCGCGGCATGGACGGGCGGATCCGGCGAGATGCCGCCGGAGCCGCTCGACGCTGCGATCATCTATGCGCCGGTGGGCGATCTCGTGCCGCTCGCGCTGGCGGCGGTGCGCAAGGGCGGCCGCGTGGTAAGCGCTGGCATCCATATGAGCGACATCCCGCGCTTTCCCTACCGGCTGCTCTGGGAAGAGCGGCAGCTCGTGTCGGTCGCCAATCTCACGCGGGCTGATGGACTGGATTTCCTGCGTCTGGCGCCGGAGATCGGCATCGTCACCAAGACCACGCCCTACCCGCTGAGAGAGGCCAACCAGGCCCTCGCCGATCTCCGCGCCGGCCGGTTTGCAGGCGCCGCAGTTCTCGTGCCTTGAGCAGCAATCAACCTCGGAGACTCTGATGCCCGGCTCATTGTCACCCAATCTCCGCCGGAAAATGCACCCCTATTGGCGCGCGGGTTGATCTAACAACTGCTGTCCGCAGCGGGTCAAAAGGGACCGCCGGAACCTGCGCCGTGACGCCAACTTCGCAGCTCCAAAACCATCGTTTTTTCCGAGGCGCTTATTGGCACGAAGGGAATTTGAAGGACGCAATGCGAGTGCTCCAGTTGTACTTGCTGTCCGTCTTCAGATACTCTGTCGTGTACCAGAAGGTGCAGTCGTCGACCGGATCGATGCTCATGCTACTGTAATCGCCCCAGTTGCTGGCCTTGAGCTGGGAGCCTGTGCCCTCGATGATGGACGCCTCGCCTTCGAGCGTACCTGACGGGTCCGTCGGGATGCGGCCGGTGAAGCGGATCGCGGGGTGAATGCTGCTGCTCGAGACGCTGTAGCCAACCGCCATGTCACCGACTTTGTCCATTGCCACGCTGCCCATCCAGCGGAAGTTCGCATCCGGGGCAAAAGTGCCTTGCTGGAAGACGAACGGGGCTGTGTTCGGACTTCGCAGCTCGTACCAGCGCACCCCCACGCTCGACCCTGCATTTGTCATCATCGATACCGAGTGGTTCGCGACCAGTGATTCATGGTCTCCGAAGTTTCGATACGCCAGACGGTACATCGGCCGGTCGCCGAGCGAGTCGAGCAGCCGGTTGGTTTCGGCCTGCGGGATGCAAATACCGCCGCCACAGGCTTCAGTGAATTTCGCCACGGGGATGTTCGTCGGCCCGGTGAGAGTCCACGTGCCAGCGGCAAAATCGACGACGTGGAATTTCCAGAGGTTCAGCGAGTTCGTCCCGAAATTTAAAAAGTAATTGGGCGAGCCCGCCGGGGGTAGCGTGTTGCCGTCGAGGTCTGAGGGCAAAAGGTGCGCGAAATCCGGGGGCAACGGTGGAGGGCATATGGCGTTGGCAGCACCGCCCGCAAGCATGGCCAAGCGCTCGAAGGCGCAGACCATTACCCCCTGAAACTTGCCCCCAAACCCGAGCCCTGTGTACAGGTCGATCGACATGTAATAGCCGTCCGGCCAGATCCCCAGTTTGGGATAATCGGGAAAATAGGTCGTCGGGGAGAACGCATAACGGTAAAATTGGCCTGTGTAGTCGGAGGAAGTCGATACAGCGAAACATATTGTAAAGGGTTTGGTAAAGACGGGCTGGGTCAAGACCCACCGGCCGGCGGCTTTGTCATATTGGGCGATTGGGTCACCGCTGTTGTTAGTTTCGCATGGGCCGCCAAAGCCCGTCCACAAGGTGTTTCCGGCGGCTGGACCGTACACCATCGCCCCGGAGGTTTTATTAAATACTGCAAAGGCATAATTAACCCATTGGACAAACTGCGTTTTTCCCACCGCGCCATTTGTATCAGGCGGCACGGCGAGGAAGCCACTCGCGCTTTCCTGGGAATTGCCGTCGCAGGTCCGAGAGGCGTTGCAGATGCCGTCAAAAGCGAAAGCCGCAGTCGCGGAAACCGGTCCGCCTACGAAGGTCTGGAGGGCAGGGTCTCGTTGGGCGGGGGTGATTTTGGGCGGGCGCGCCCACAGCCGCTGCATCACGCGCGGAGGCCCGGGCACTGGCGGAGCAGGTTTGATGTCCCGCAGCGGCGGTGACACATCGTGCTTGAGCGCCGGGAACACATTGGGGCGGACCTGCTCGCAAAGTGCCGCAGATCGCGACAACAACGTCAGGCAAAGCGCGGCAAAAACTGTCTTTGCGACAGATGTTATTCTCGTGCGCATGGGTTTCCTCTCGTCAACCAGGGGTGCCGTCGCGCTTTAGCGCGATCCTCGGCGTAACGAAGTTACCCCATCGTGTGGCGAGGTCAACGATCTGGTCGGTAGGCTTTTCCTTGAGGGTTCGCGAACGGCCGACTTTGCGCATCGCGATCTGGCCGGAAGCCGGAAAAGCCCCACCACAACCTCGCCCATTCCCTCAATGCGCCTCGTCCCAGTTTTGCGCCGCCTTGGCGTCGACCTGCAAGGGCACCGCGAGCTGCAAATAAGGATGCGGCGCGTCGGTCATCACCTTGCGCACCACTTCGATCGTTGCCTCGACCTCGCAGTCTTCCACCTCGAACACCAGTTCGTCGTGGACCTGCAAAAGCATTTTCGCCGAAAGTTTTGCGTTAGCCAGCGCCGCGTCCATGCGGATCATTGCGCGGCGGATGATGTCGGCGGCGGAACCTTGGATCGGGGCGTTGATCGCGGCGCGTTCGTTAAAAGCGCGCTCGGAAGGGTTTGACGCGGTCACGCGCGGATAATGGCACTTGCGCCCAAAAATCGTCGTCACATAACCCTTCTCGCGCACGAAAAGTTTGGTTTGATCCATATAAGCGCGAATGCCCGGAAACCGCTCGAAATATTTTTTGATGTACGCGCCGGCGTCCTCCCGCGAAATGCCCAATTGATTGGCGAGGCCAAAGGCCGAAATGCCGTAGATGATTCCGAAATTGATTGCCTTGGCGCGGCGGCGCACTTCCGGCGGCATGCCTTCGACCGGCACGCCGAACATTTCGGCAGCGGTCATCGCGTGAATATCCTGGCCCTCGGCAAACGCCGCATTCAATTGCGGAATGCCGGCGATATGGGCAAGCAGCCGCAATTCGATCTGCGAATAATCCGCCGAGACGAGTTTGTGGCCGTCGCGCGCGATAAAAGCCCGGCGGATTTTCCTCCCCGCTTCAGTGCGTATGGGGATATTTTGAAGGTTCGGGTCGGACGAGGAAAGCCTGCCGGTCGTCGTCGCGGCGAGCGCGTAGGAGGTATGCACGCGCCCGGTTGCCGGATCGACGAAAGAGGGCAGGGCATCGGTATAGGTCGATTTGAGTTTTGCAAGCTGCCGCCAATCGAGGATGCGGGCAGCGAACTCATTGCCTTGCTCGGCGAGATCGTCGAGCACGCGCGCCGCCGTGGACCAGGCTCCCATCGCGGTCTTCTTGGCGCCCGCGAGACCCATCTTGCCGTAGAGAATATCGCCGAGCTGCTTTGGCGAGCCCAGATTAAAGGTCTCGCCGGCGAGTTCGTGAATTATCGCCTCCAGCCGCGCCATGTCCTGCGCGAATTCGCCCGAAAGCCTTGCGAGGATGGCGCGGTCGATCGTGACCCCGCGCTGTTCCATCTTTGCTAGGACCTCGATCATCGGACGTTCCAGCGTCTCGTAGACATTCGTCATATGCTCGGCGGGAAGGCGCGGTTTCAACACGCGCCAGAGACGCAAAGTCACATCGGCATCTTCGGCCGAATATTCGGTGGCCTTGTCGATCGCGACGCGGGAAAACCCGATGAAAGTGCGGCCCGAGCCCGCCACTTCGCCGAATTGGATCGGCTTGTGGCCAAGATGCTGATCGCTGAGCACGTCCATTCCATGACCGGTGCGGCCCGCGTCGAGCACATAAGACAAAAGCATGGTGTCCTCGACTGGCCGCATAGCGATGCCGCGCTGCTTGAATATAAGCCAATCGAATTTCATGTTTTGCGCGATTTTGAGAACGCTCGCGTCTTCGAGAAGTGGCTTTAGCCGGGCGAGCACTTGGGCTTCCGGCAATTGGCCGGGAACAAGATCGTTGCCGCCGAACAGATCGCCGCCGCCTTCGCTCCGGTGCCGCAGCGGAATGTAGCAAGCCTGCCCCGGCGCTACGCACAGGGAGATGCCAACGAGCTCGGCCTGCATGGTTTGCAGCGAAGAGGTTTCCGTGTCGACCGCGATCATGCCCGCCTCGAACGCGGCGGCGATGGTTTCGTCGAGCTGCTCGAAGCTCGAAATGACTGCATAGCTTTTGGTGTCGAATTTTTGCGCACGCGCCGCAGTGGCGCGGGCGGCGGCGAGATGGCCGGGCCCTGTGGTGATGATGGGCTTTTGCGAAGGTGCCCCATACCGGGCGTTTCGCTTGGGCGCCAGGGGCTCTGGGCTGTCCGCCGGAGGCGATTCTTCGGCGTTCTCCAAGGCCTCGCCTAGCGCCTCACTATTGCGGCCGCGCCAGCCTGCAGGTCCCGCAAAAGCCGGATCGGGTTCGATCAGGCCAGCGTCGATTGCATAAGCGTCGGCAGCGCGCTTGGTGATGGTAGAAAATTCCATTGCCTTGAAGAAAGCAATGAGCGTCTTCCCGTCCGGCGCATGAAGCGCAAGGTCGTCGAGCGGCACTTCGAGCGGCACGTCGCGTATGAGCGAGACGAGCCGTTTCGAGACGCGGATCAGCGCCACGCTTTCGGGATCGCTCAAGGTCTCGCGGAGTTTCGGTTGTTTGATTTCGGTTGCGCGAGCAAGCAGGGCTTCGAGATCGTCATATTGACTGATGAGCTGCGCCGCCGTTTTGGGGCCTACGCCGCGCGCGCCAGGCACATTGTCGGTCGAATCGCCAGCCAGCGCCTGAACGTCGACGACTTTTTCGGGCGGTACGCCGAACTTGGCGCGAACTTCCTCGATTCCGATTCTGCGCTCTTCACGCGCGCCTTTGGCGCCAGCTTCGCCGGACGCCGGATCATACATCGCGACACCCAGGCCAACGAGCTGCATCAAATCCTTGTCGGCTGAAATGATCAAGACGTCCGCGCCACGCCGGCGCGCCGCGCAGGCATAGGTCGCGATCAAATCGTCCGCCTCATAGCGGTCCTGCTCGATGGGCGTGAGCCCGAAAGCCCGCACGGCAGCGCGCATCAGCGGAAACTGCGGGATCAAATCTGGCGGCGGCTCCTTACGGCTGGCCTTGTAGGGTGGGTAGAGCTCCTTACGGAAGGAGTTTTCGGATTTGTCGAAAATTATCGCAAGATGGGTCGGCTTGATCCCCGCCGCTCCGTCGCGGACGAACTGGAAAAGCTTGGTGCAAAAGAGGCGCACCGCTCCGGTCGGCAGGCGATCGGAGCGGTAATTATACTTGGCGAGCTGGTTAATCGACTGGTAATACGCGCGGAAGACGAAAGAAGATCCATCGACTAGGAAAACATGGTCGCCAGCGTGGACTGGGCGTTCAATCGCGGACATATGTTCAATTGAAGACATCGGCGCGGCGCCTTTTCAGCTATTGACGAATGACGCAGTTCTGGCGCCATTGCCCTGGCAGGCGAGGACCCGCTAAAAGGGCGCGTCCTAAAGCAGCGTTTCAATGCAACCACTGGTAACCCTTGTTCGTTAGATAATCCAGCCGCTCGGCGCCAGCGCATCTGAGGACTAGAGCATGTCCCAAAAAAGTTGCACGGCTTTTTCGATTCTGTCATGCTCCAACTCTTTGATTTTGAGCGAGTCCTTATCGATCAAATGCTTTCAGTTGATCGGGACACGCTGTAAGGGGCGGGTGCGGTTTTATGCCGCGTGCGCTCGCGTGCAAACTCAGCCAAATTGTCAAACTCCATTCTCAACACATGGAGACCAGACACATGGAGACCAGCCAAGCCTGGCCCGCCCCTCACTTGCCGGAAGCCCTCGCCGCGATACGTCCTTCTTCTCTATCGGACAACGCCAGGCTTGGCCATGCCGTCGCTGATAGTCCGGGCCAAGTCGGGATCGATAGAACATTCGCCGGAGCTGCATCGTGAAAGAGGACACACATTTGGATTTCGAGGCCCTTTTCAATAGCCTTCCCACGCCTTGGCTGGTGATGGATCGGGATTTCCATATCATTGCCTTGAACCAAGCCTATCTCGACGCGACCATGCAGTCGCGGGAAGCGCTCGCCGGGATCAATATCTTCACCGCATTTCCGGCGGCGGGAGAGAGCCGCCGCATCCTGCAAGAATCTCTTGAACGCGTCCGCAACAACGGAATTGTTGATGTGTTGCCATCGGTTTCCTACGCGGTTGCAGTCAATGGCCGTACCGAAGAGCGCCTTTGCTGTTGTACCCATGCTCCGGTCCGCGACAAGAATGGACAAGTCAAGTTCCTGCTCAGGAATGCCCAGGAAATCTCGGAGCTGCGTTCGCCAAAAGGCTTAGCTGGCGGTTCACCGGCGGCGCGAGCGGGCGAGGCCAGCGCACAGGCCGGAAACATCCAAGTCCTCAATCAGACGCTTTTGGCGACAGTCGAGCAATTGCGGTGCCTTGTCATGCAAGCCCCGAGCTTCATGTGCGTTTTGCGCGGACCTAACCTTGTTTTTGAATTGGTCAATGTCGCTTTTTCGATGCTCGCCGGAGGCCGCGAGCTCATCGGGAAAACATTGTGCGACGGAATACCCGAATCCAAAGGTCAGGAATACCCCGGCATTCTGGAGAATATTTTTAAAACCGGCGAAGTTCATGTCGGGCGCAAGACGCGTATTCTTCTGCAAGATGCGCCGGATTGTGAGATCGAGGAACATTACATTGATTTCGTCGCCCAGCCGATCATGGGCGCGAACGGCGCGGTAACCGGGATCTTCATCGAGGGCAACGACGTGACGGATCATGTCCGCACGGAGCAACGGCAAGCGC
Organism: Methylocella sp.; assembly: GCA_050728755.1. GTDB lineage: Bacteria > Pseudomonadota > Alphaproteobacteria > Rhizobiales > Beijerinckiaceae > Methylocapsa. Next base: position 14,395 of record JBOHJU010000006.1, on the reverse strand, counting down.
TCCTTATTCGCGAGTTGCATCACCGCGTCCGCAACACGCTGGCGATGGTGCAAGGAGTGATGACCACGACCGCGAAGACCTCCTCGAACATCGAGGAGTTTCGCGAAGCCTTCTCAGGGCGGATCGCTTCGCTCGCCAGGACGCATGCCGTCGTGGCCGAGCAACTCCAGCAATCGGTTTCGTTTCAACAATTGCTGACCCAGGAGCTTGGCCCTTATTTTGACAATCACGGCCTTCGGATTCGCCTCACCGGGCCTGCCGTCGACTTGCCCTCGCAGATCGCGGTACCGCTCGGCATGGCGGTCCACGAACTCACGACCAATGCCGTCCGGCATGGCGCCTTAGCCAAGGCGGAAGGCCGGGTCGAGGTGGGCTGGAGCTTGATCGAGAAGGATGGCGAACCCGCGCTGTTTTGCGAATGGAACGAATTCGCGGGACCGCCGGTAACGCCGCGGTGCCGCGACGGGTTTGGCTCGATGCTCCTCGAACGGGTGCTGCCGCAGCAGATACGGGCAGAAGTGACGGTCGATTTTGCGCCTGGGGGGGTTTGCTTGCGAATGGCGGTGCCGCTGCAAAATGGGGGCTAGCGGTATCCACAGTGATTTGCCGCGCTTCGTTGCGAATATGCCAGGTTTCCCGTCTTGCGTTCGAGGTTTTCGCTACATGCTTGCATTCGCGCCCGATTGCGAAAGGACCAAGGCCGGCGCAAGCGAGGCGTACCCGTCTCCCTTCCGCTTTGCCAACGAAGTTGCCGCAATGGAAAAGTCACTTTAAGTTGCGCGGAGCGCGGCTCTTTTTTGTCGTTAACTGCTGCTTTAACTTGTCCATACCGTGCCATGGGTCGGAGCCAAAGCCGTCGAGCCGCCGGCCAGAATTGCCGAGAGTGAAATGGTCGCCGCTGCCGATGGCGTCGAGTTCGCTCCATTCCACGGGCATCGATATACCGGCCTCCGGCCGTGCCCTCGTCGAATAGGCGGCGGCCGCGGTCGAGCCCCGGCCAGTGCGCAAATAATCGACAAAGATCCGGCCCGCGCGCTCGCGCTTTGCCATGGTCGCGGTCACGCGATCCGGACTGTCGCCGGCCATGGCTTCGGCGATAGCGCGGCAATAGTCCTTGGCCTCCTCCCAAGTTGCGCGCGGCGCAACCGGCGCGACGACATGCAGGCCCTTGCCGCCCGATGTCTTTACGAAACTTTCGAGATTGCCGTGCGCTAAGCGCGCCCGTACCTCCAGGGCCGCGGCGACGAGGTCGTTCCAGCCGGTGTTAATCCCAGGATCAAGATCGAAAATCAGGCGGTCCGGCTTATCGAGCGCGTTGGCTTTCGATCCCCACGGATGGATTTCAAGGACGCTCGCCTGAACCAACGCAATCAACCCGTCTAGATTAGCGATCCCGATCAGCGGCTTGTCCTCTTCCGGGTCATAGACCTTTATTATGTTGCGGTCCGCGCCTTCCCAATGATGCCTTTGGAAGAAACAGCCTTGATCAACGCCGGCGGGGCAGCGCAGAAGCGCCAGCGGCCGGCCAACTATGTTTGGAGCGATACATTTCCATATCGACGTGTAATAGTCGGCAAGCGCTTGCTTTGTGAAGCCTGCGCGCGGCCACAAAAGGCGGTCGGCATGGGTAAGCCTGACGGTTGACTTGCGCTTCTGTTTCGCCTCCGCCTGCCGCTCCGGGGCCGCAGCCTCACGCACAATCTCGGATGCGGTCTTGTCTTCGCGCAACCCCTTGAACGCTGCCTGGCGCACCATATTGGCCGCGGTCCAGCCACGGAATTCCACTTCCGCGATGAGCGACGGCGCGACCCACCGGACGTCGCGCCTGGCTTCGGCGGGGAGCGGCCCCTCGGCCGCGGACCTATCGATCCTCATCTTTTCAAGCGCGGTAAAGAGATCCCTTGCCGTTTGCAGACTGTAGCCGGTACCCGCTCGGCCGGCATGCAGGAGTTTTCGATTTTCGTAATAGCCAAGGACGAGCGAACCGACTGCTTTTGGCGTGCTCGACGAAGCGACGTAGCCGATCACCACGAATTCCTGCCTGTTGGCGCATTTTGCCTTGAGCCAATCGCCGCTGCGGCCGGAATGATAAGGCTTGTCCGTGTGTTTCGAGACAATGCCTTCGCCGCCGAGCCGGCAGACATGCTGCAAAAGTTCATCCCCCCTGCCGGCAAAATGCGCGCTGTAGCGCAACGGCCCGCCGGGCGCCGCCGCCGAGATCACCTGCTCCAGAATTTCTTTTCGCTGGAGCAGCGGCAAAGGTTTTACATCATGACCGTTGAGGTGAAGCAGATCGAAAAGATAAAAGGTGATCGCATCGTTGCGTCCTGCCTTGAGGGCGTCTTGAAGCGCCGCGAAATCGGCGATCCCGCCGCGATCTTCAACGACCGCCTCGCCGTCGAAGATCGCGCTCTTGACCGGCAGTTCGGCGACCGCGCTTGCCAAGGCCGGAAACCTAGCGGTCCAATCAAGACCGCGGCGTGTTTTAACGACCGCTTGGCCTTTTTCCCGGACGGCCTGCAGGCGGTAGCCGTCGAATTTGACCTCATGCACAAAGTTCTTTCCGGCGGGCGGGGTGGCGGTCGCGGCCGCCAGACATGGCGCTACAAAGCCGCCGATCCCGGCGGTGCGTGCTGCCTTCGGAAACCGGATCCTGAGCAGCTTCGCGGTTGTTTTGCCCGCGGCCTCTCGACGCGGAACAGTAGCCTTGCCAGAGGCCAAAGGCTCACGTGCGCGCTGCCGCGGCGTGAATATATTCGATGATTGTACCGGCTGGCCACGCGTCCATCTGCGAGCCGAAGGATCCTTGGCGACTTTCTCGATCGGCTTGCCGCTGAGGACCGAATCCTGTTTTTCCGCCAAAATATCGCGTTCGCTCTTGGCACGCGCGGCATCGTCGGCGGCCTTGATCAGCAGCCAATTGTCGGCGCGCTCCCTCGTTTTCTGGCGCATGCGGACGAGAACCCAATCGCCGCCGAGTTTGTCGCCGCGAAGCGAGAATTTGAGATGGCCTTCGGCATAGCCTTTGCGGGGATCGGTTATCGGAATCCAGCGGCCGCGATCCCACAGGATCACAGATCCGGCGCCGTATTCGCCTTGCGGAATAACCCCTTCGAAATCGGCGTATTCGAGCGGGTGATCTTCGACATGGACCGCGAGGCGTTTTTCGCCGGCAACGAGGCTCGGCCCTCTGGTAACCGCCCAACTCTTCAAGACGCCGTCGAGTTCGAGGCGAAAATCATAATGCAGCCGGCGGGCGGCATGCTTTTGGACCACGAACTGCAGATATACTGGCTTGGCTGCCTTGCGCGCGGTTTCACCGCCCGAAGGTTCGCCGGTTTTTGAAAAATCACGTTTCCGCCGGTAGGATTCGAGCGCCTTTGACGCCGGCATCAGCTAGCCTTTTTGATGCGGCCCTTGCCCGGTGCGCCTTTCGATCGGCTGGCCCGGGCGGCTGCGCCGCGGCCGGCCTTCGGATTTATCGTGGCCGCGCGGGATTTCTTCGTCTCGGATTGATTGCTTTTCTCCGGCCCAAGGCTACGCCGCAATGCGTCCATTAGGCTGACCACATTGCCGGGTCGCGGCACATGGGGGACCTGTGCTGGCTTTCCCGACTGCTTTGAACGAATGAGATCGACTACCGCTTCCTGATACTGATCTTTGAATTTTGCCGGATTGAAGCTGGCTTTTTTCGTATCGATAATATGGGACGCGAGATCAAGCAATTCCTTGTCAATCTTGAGGTCCGGAATTTCATCGAAATACGCGCTGTCGCTGCGCACTTCATAATTATAATGCAAGGTTGCGCCGGCAATTCCTTTCGCTCTCGGTTCGAGCAGAATCAGTCTCTCGCGGCCGTGAAGCACGACACGGGCAATACCCGCGACGCCGCGCTGGCGCATGGCTTCGCGAATGACCGCGAAAGCCTCTTGTGCGACGTTGTCGTCTGGCGCAATAAAATAGCTTTGGTCGAAATAAATCGGGTCCACCTCCGATCGTGCTACGAAACTTTCTATGTTGATGGTGTGGCTGCTTTCGATCTCGATCGCGGCCAGCTCCTCGTCGCTTACGGTGACATACTCGCGTTTGCCGATTTCGTAGCCTTTGATCCGGTCTTCGCGGTCGACGATGGCCCCTGTTTCCGAATCTATATATTGTTGTTTGAGCCTATGCCCGGTCGCTCTATTTAAAAGGTGGAAAGACACCTTTTCGCTGGCGCTAGCGGCGGGGAACAATGCTACCGGACACGTGACAAGCGACAGCTTGAGGTAGCCTTTCCAATTTGCCCGTGGCGGCATGACCTGCCTCTAAACGCAACGCGAGGGACTGCGCCGGGTAACGCGGACTCGGCTTTGTTGGTTCCGATCTTGTTTGCGGAACTCGACGGGCAGGCGAGCGTTTAGGTTCATTGTTCTCAGCGACACCGTGGCTGCGCCATCAATTACTGCCTAACGACTAAAGCCCGCGGAGGGGCAGCACGCGGCCGTAGCGCCTATTTTCCTTTGGCGGTGTCTTTGAGGCCACCGGCGGCGTTTTGAACCTTGCCTGCAGCCTTGCCGGCCTTGCCTTCGGCTTCGAGCTTGGCATCGCCCGCCGCCTTGCCGGCCGCCTGCTTGACGGCGCCCTTGATTTCCTTCGCCGATCCGGCGACTCGGTCCTTGTCCATGATTGTTTCTCCGAAACGAAGCTTGGTGTGGAAGCTCTCGACCAGCCTCGCCAGATGAAATGGCGCGGCGCCTGCGCAACTTGGCGCATGCCTCCGCGGTTCCGTTAATTCTTAAATTTTTAGCAAAAGCGTCGCACTAAAACGCAAGTTACCGAATCGGTCACGCCAGCCGAGCTTGTGCCGATGTAAGCCGCGCTCTCTGCACGCTCCGCTCACTGGCTTCGCTCCGCGTCTGCCGACACAGATTTATGCTTTAAGCCGATTGGACGCAAAGCGGCCGCCAGAGCAACTTATCGTCCAATGGGGCGTTACAGATGCCGCATCGGAATTGAACAACCAACGCGGACCGCGATCAATGGCGCCGCCATGGGCTGTGAGATTCGTCGATCCAACCATCTCAAAACAGGAGCGCATACATGACGAGCAGCAAAACCGACGATTTCACTGCCGATCTTGCGGCCTTGCGCGACGATGTCGCGCGATTGAGTTCATCGATGTCCGAATTTATTCGCTCCCAGACCGCCGCAACAACAAACGTGGTCGCCGACGCGGCCGGGAATGCCCGGCAAAAGATTTCAGACACCGCAGGCAAGGCGCAAGATCGCGTAGCAGGGGCAAGCGCGGACCTTGGGAAGACGATCGAAAACAATCCGCTGATGGCTGTGCTCGTCGCACTAATGTCGGGCATTCTAGTCGGAATGCTAAGCCGCACGGGCAAATGAACCGCCTAATCAATCGGCTGGTAAGCGACGCCACCGGCCCGATCGGTGATATGAGCACGCGCGTTCTGAAAACCGCCGTGCTCTTTTTCTTCGCTGGGAGCTGTCTGTTTGTCAGCGCAATTTTTCTCACGATCGCCTTTTTCGTTTTCGTCCAGCCATTGGCGGGAACCGCGATCGCGGCCCTAGGGATCGGCGGATTTTACCTTGGCGTCGCAATAATTTGCATCGCCGTTGCCTCGCGCGAAAGCTCCCGCCACAGTGTCCCTGGCGCGTTGGCGTCCGGGTCAACACCGGAAATTAAGGGAAACCCTACGCCCCGAAAGGTTGCGTTTGCGAGCAATATTGACGAGGCGGTCGCGCCCGTCCTCGATATTTTGCGCGACGCCGGCCTCGAGCGCGAACGACTCGCCCTTGCCGCAGGAACGGAAATCGCAAAACAGCTGCGTCCGTTTTCGCTGGCCGCCTTGGCGATTGCCGCGGGCTTTATCCTTGGCCGGATCTGGACGCGCACGGCATAACGCGCCCGCTACGTTGCGGCAGGCGGTCCATCAAACGAGGCTGCTTTTTTTTCCGGTTCGTCGTGGCGGCGCGCCTTGCGATCGAAAAACAGCGCCTGACTGATGACCGCTTTGAGACTGTCGATACCGAATGGCTTGGTTATGAGAAAGGCAGGTTCCGGCGGCGTTCCCGTCAAATAACGCTCCGGATAGGCGGTGATAAAGATCACCGGCACCGAAACGGATTCGAGGATCTGATTGACCGCTTCGAGACCCGAGCTTCCGTCGGCAAGCTGAATGTCCGCGAGGATAAGGCCTGGCCGTTCGCGCTTAACGGCCTCGATCGCCTCGCGATGGGTGCGCGCGACATTGACGACGCGGTGGCCTTGCTCCTCGACTAGGGATTGAAGGTCGAGCGCAATGAACGGCTCGTCCTCGATGATCAATACATCGGTGCGAATTTGGTCGGCGATCTCCTTGCCGGCGGCGTCGATAAGAGACGCGGCTTCCTCGGCCGTGCAGTCGAGAGCGGCCGCGACTTCGGCGGTATCGAAGCCTTCGAGCGAACTGAGAAGGAATGCGATCCGCGGACGCAAGGTGATCGCTTCGAGATTGCGATGTGCCCCCGCTTCGTCGCCGGTGAATGCCCGCTGATCGACATGATCGTTGACCGGCACCGTCCCCCACACCTTGAGGAACATCCGGTAAAGCGCCGTCCTCGGATCGGCGCATTTCGAAAACTCGGCTGGGTCGGCGACGATCGCCTCCAGCGTGGCGAGCACATAAGCATCGCCTCCGGCTTGCGTCCCCGTCAGTGCGCGGGAAAACCGGCGCAAATAGGGGATATGGGAGGAGAGTGCCTGGGATATTGGCATAAAAACACCTCTTTACCCGACCCTGCCCGACCAAATTGCGACTTTTTCATCCGGCTCCTATGTCGCGTGATGTCTTTGGGAAAGGGACCCGACCGCCTGCTGAAGCGCGCTTTGCGATTCCGCAGCGAGTTTAGCGAAAACTTGCAAATACGGTTTTCATGGGACGATAATCGTCTGCGTAAGCGTATTGTTGGATCGCCTAGATTGGATAATCGTATAAGCATCATCGGCAATTGCGGTGATTGTGTGCGTGCCGGAAGGGATAGTGCAAGCTCCAGAGCCAAAAATAGCCGAGGCGCCTGCAGCCAAAGGTCCGTTGACGTCGGCCAAAATGCATTGTACCCCATCAACCAAGTATTTGACAACGATTAAAACGCCCGCGGGTGTTGCCGCCGTGCCTTGATTGCTCACTACGCTGGTGAAGGTGCCGGTTGTGCTGGAGTATGTGAGCGAAGTCGGGACGAGGTCGGGGAGCGACGAGCCAATGGAGATAATTGGCGCCACTGCGGGCATGCCAGATGAGCTGAAAACAAAAAGCATATAATAGCCTGGAGGAGCTATTTCGGGAGTCGCCTGCAGGGTCGCGGTGACTTGAGTTCCGCTTTGGGTGTACCGCATAGGGATCAGCCGCCGCTCCGAATTGAAGTTGTGGGTGTCGGCGCCCACCCGAATGAGACGGACCCTGCTGACCTTGTCGTTGGCCCCCATGGTCACCAAGATATTCTGGTTCAATAGCAGCGGCGGTGTCACCGAGGGGGCGGAAATGATTTGCGGGCGCGGAGCCGGGTTCCCAGAGCCGTCCTTCAAGTAGAGATAAGCGGGGTAATAAATTTCAACATTGAGTTCCTTCACAGGCCGGGAGCTCCTCCGCCTGCAGTCAGCACCGACCCGACATCGCTGCGGGATAATTATTGCTCCCTGTGCTCAGCCGCGATCAGTCCGGCGCGGCGGATAAATTCCAAATGTCCGGAAAAGCTCCCGCTTATGGAACGATCCCGCTTAGCAAACGTTTAACCGAACTAGCCATAATCGGCGCCAGTGCAAGCCAAGCGTCGCAAGAGGGGTCAATCAGATCGTAATCCGGCAAATCGCAGTCCTGTGCGGCGTGCATGCGCCGCTTAATCAACGAAAACACACCCCTGCCTGGGGGAATCGTCAGTGAGGGACAAACAAATGAAAATGGCCGCCGCGAGGGTGCTTCAGTGAAAAAACCGGCAAAACCCAGAAACCCATCGATGAAGATGGGAGGCGCAAAAATCGTCGAGACCCCCGGCACGCGGCGCGGACCCGGGTGTCCCGCGCCCGCAAACGAAAGCATCGGCAGGCATTGTGCGAAAAAACCAGGGTCGAAGGCCGCGATCGCCGAGCAAATCGGTCTGCATTTACGTAGCGTCTATGATGACGTCTTGGCGCAACCTGTGCCAGGGCGCTTTCTTGAACTTTTGCGGCAGCTCGAAAACGCCTCAAGCTCCCGGTTAAGCAAGGACGGCATGTGACGGCTGCGCATAAGGAAAAAGTGGAAATTCGCGCGGCGAACGAGCCCTCGCGGGAACGCGCGGCAAGCTCGCAAATCACCGCCGACCTCCTTTCGGTCATCCCCAATCTTCGCGCCTTCGCGGTGTCCTTATGCGGCAATCTCGATCGCGCCGATGATCTCGTTCAAGAAACCTTGGTGAAGGCCTGGAGCAAGATTGATTCTTTCGTCGAAGGAACTAATCTTCGCGCCTGGCTCTTTACGATTTTGCGCAACATTTATTATTCGGAATATCGCAAGCGGCGGCGCGAAGTCGCCGATCCTGAGGGCACCTTTGCGGCCAAGCTCGCGACGGTACCAGCGCAAAGCGGCCATATGGATCTGCTCGATTTTCGCGCCGCGCTCCAGCAACTGCCGGGCGATCAGCGAGAAGCGTTGATTCTCATCGGCGCCTCGGGCCTGTCCTACGAAGAAGCTGCGGGGGTTTGCGGCTGCGCGATCGGGACCATGAAAAGCCGCGTTAATCGCGCCAGAAGCCGTCTCGCCGAGATGTTATCGCTCACTTCCGGTGTAGAATTCGGACATGATGACGAATGGCAAGTGAATGATTCGGCGGCCGCCGGCCAGCGCTACGTGGGCGGCGACGGCGAGTGACTCGGGCATCGCCTGTTTGCGGCCCCACGCTTCAAATGCCTTTGCGAGCGAGGGCGGAGAATTGCATTTATGAACGCTCACAAGACGCGGATCGAGACCGACAGTTTCGGGCCGGTCGAGGTCCCCGCCGCGCATTACTGGGGCGCGCAGACGCAACGCTCCCTCGCCCATTTCGCGATCGGCTCGCAAACCATGCCGTTGGCGATCGTTCGCGCCTTGGCGATGGTCAAGCGGGCTGCCGCCGAGGCCAATCGCGATCTCGGGCTATTGCCCGAAGGTTTATGTTCCGCGATCGCTGCCGCCGCGCGCGAAATCGAAACCGGGCGTCGCGATGGCGAATTTCCCTTGCGGGTCTGGCAGACAGGGTCGGGAACGCAAACCAACGTGAATGTCAATGAGGTCATTGCCAATCGCGCCAACGAAATACTCGGCGCCGCGCGGGGCACAAAACATCCGGTGCATCCAAACGATCACGTCAATCTCGGGCAATCCTCGAACGATTGTTTTCCCACCGCGATGCACATCGCCGCGGTCGGCCAAATCAAGCAGGAGCTCGAACCCGCCTTGCGCGCGCTCCATCAGGCCTTCATCGCCAAATCGGAGGCTTTTGCCGCGATCGTCAAGCTCGGCCGCACGCATCTTCAGGACGCGACGCCGGTGACGCTCGGCCAGGAATTTTCCGGCTACGCGGCGCAGCTCGAATTCGGGCTCGAACGGCTCGAAGCGACGCTTCCAGGGCTCTACCGGCTTGCCCAGGGCGGCACGGCGGTCGGCACCGGCCTCAACGCCAAGCGGGGCTTCGCCGAAGCCTTCGCGGCGAAGATCGCGGCCATGACCGCGCTTCCGTTCCTCTCCGCGCCGAACAAATTCGAGGCGCTCGCCTCGCATGACGCTTTGCTCTTCGCGCATGGCGCGCTAAGCACCATCGCGGCAAGCCTTTTTAAGATCGCCAACGACATAAGGCTCGCGGCGAGCGGCCCCCGCTGCGGCATTGGCGAACTGGTTCTGCCGGAAAACGAACCGGGTTCCTCGATCATGCCGGGCAAGGTCAATCCGACCCAGGCCGAGGCGTTGACCATGGTCTGCGCGCGGGTTTTCGGCAACCAGACGACGATCGCGTTCGCCGGTTCGCAAGGCCATTTCGAGCTCAACGTCTATAAGCCCGTCATCGCATTCGCATTTCTCGAAAGCGTCGCCCTCCTCGCGGACGCCGTGGACAGCTTCCGGCGCCATTGCGTCGAAGGGCTTGCCGCGAACAGGAAGCGAATCGGCGAATTGGTGCGGCAATCCTTGATGCTTGTCACCGTGCTTGCGCCGAGGATCGGCTACGACAATGCGGCAAGGATCGCCAAGGCCGCACATCTTAATGGAACGAGCTTACGGGAAGAGGCGCTCGCCTCCGGGCTTGTCGGCGCGGGGGAGTTCGATGCGCTGGTCCGCCCGGAAGCCATGCTGGCGCCAGACGATTGACCTCAATTCGGCAGCCAGCCGAAGTAAACGCAGACAAACAAGAAGATACCTAGCAAGGCCCGGTAGGCGGCAAAGGGCCAGGCCGAGAATCGTTCGAGAATCCGCAACAAGCCCCAGATCGCGGCAAACGCCGATAGCGACGCGATCAAGAGACCAAACCCCAAGATCGACCAGCCATGCGCGTCGAGATGCGCCATATGTAGTTCCCACATTTCCTTCCCCCCGGCCGCGGCGATGGCCGGCAGCCCAAGCAGAAACGAAAAGCGTGCCGCTTCCTCGCGCTTGAGGTCCCGGAATAAGGCCGCGGTCAACGTCGCGCCCGATCGCGAAACTCCCGGAATGAGCGCCCCGATCTGGGCAAACCCGATGACCATCGCGTCTTTCAGCGTCGCGTGATCGAGGGTCCGTTTATGCCTGGAGTAAATTTCGGCGAGCGCCAGAAGCGCGCCCATGACGACGCAGGTGATGGCGATGACGGTGAGGCTGCGCAACGGCGAATGACAGGCATTGAGGACGGGGGACAACAATTGTCCGGCGGCGACGATCGGGAGCGTGGCGAGACCAATCCACACAGTGAAACGGAAATTCCAATCCCGGAAATCGCGGCGCCGGATGGCGGCGAGCGCGCCCGACCCGATGCCGCGCACGTCGGCCCAAAAATAGCCGACAACGGCGGCAAGGGCCGCAATCTGCATCGCCGCCGAAAACGCCGATCCCGGATCCCGCCAGCCAAGGAAAGCCGGGACGATCCGCATATGCGCCGTGGAGGAAATCGGCAACAACTCGGTAATGCCTTGAACGATTCCGAGAAAGCCAACTTTGGCGTAGCCGAGAGCGGCAAAGCCGGTATCGAGTCCTTCGGTGCAAGCAACGGCCATGATTCAATCTTCCTGGAGTTTGCAGGCGCGGCAAGCCCAACTTGCCCTGATTCGTCCAGAAAGAGCAATGCCGCACCTCGCGCGAATATGACACCAAAATGTGTGCTCACTTATGGAGTCATTAGAGCATGTCCCGAAAAAGTTGCTCGACTTTTTCGATTCTGACATGCTCCAACTCCTTGATTTTGAGCTGCGTCCTTATCGATCAAATGATTCCATTTGATCGGGACGCGCTCTAATGATCTTCGCGCGCGGCGTTATCATTCGCGGCGACAAATGCGCAAATCCGGTTAATCGTTTCCTCGTCGAGCAGAAGCGGCGCATGGCCTTGACCCTGGACGATGTGGACCTCCGCGCCGGGATGGCGGGCCATCATCTCTTTAAGCGTTGCGGCCGAGAGAAGATCGGAATTCGCGCCTCTGATGATGAGCAAAGGGACATCGCGCAAACCATCGAACTGCGGCCAGAGCGTGGCAAGCGGTTGTTCGAGATCGAGGCTTTCGAGCGGCTTCATCAGATTGCGATCGTAGCGCTGGCGAACGCGTCCCACCGCATCGGTGAAGGTTATTCTGGCGTAGGCTTCCCAATCGGCCTCGCTTAGACCGTTGAAACGCCCGCTCATTGTTTCCTTGAGGAGATTGACAGCGTCCGGCACCGAGCGCGGCTCGGGCAGCCTGCCGGCATAGGCACGGATGCGGGCCATGCCGCGCGGCTCCAGAACCGGGCCAATGTCGTTCAGGACGGCACCGCGCATGACCGCCGGGCGGGTCGCGGAAAGCAGCATCGCGTGCAAGCCGCCGCGCGAGGTGCCGACGAAGATCGCAGCCTCGATCTCCATGGCCGCGAGAACCGACAGCACATCGGCGTTTTCGATTTCGAGACTGTAATTCTTCCAGTTCCGGTCATAACCGGAAAGGCCGCGGCCGCGATAATCGAGGGCCAGCACCCGCCGCTTGGCGCCTTTCTGACCGGCCGCGAGCGCGCTCGCCAAGCGGCCGAAATCCGCCGAATCGCGGGTGAGCCCGGCCAAGCAGACGACGGAGACGCCGGGATCGAGCGTCGAGCCATATTCGCGAACGTGAAGTTTCAACCCATCCGGCGCCGAGTAAAAACGGCTCTCGAAAGGAAGCTCGTCTATGCTCATGCGCTCGCCACTGCCCCGCCCGCGTGCTGCTCCAGTATTTATACAATCTCGAAGGCTCCGCCCGCGTGCCGGTAAGCTCAAAATGATTTTTTAACCAACCGGACAAACCAAAGGAACCTATTTCAAATTCTACCGTTACAAAGCGATGAACGCAAAACCTGCAATACCCCGCCATGCCGTCCTAATCGTCGAGGACGAGGCTTTGGTGCGTCTGAGGGGCGCGGATCTTCTTGCCGAAGCGGGCTTCGAGGTCTTGGAGGCAGGAAATGCCGACGAAGCGTTGCGTATTCTTGAGGCGAGCCCAGCCGTGCGCGTCGTATTCTCGGACATCGAAATGCCGGGGTCCCTCGATGGCCTGGGGCTCGCGGGCCGTGTCTGCCAGCGCTGGCCGGGCATTGGAATCGTCCTCACCTCCGGCCATCATCTCCGCGCGGAGATGATTCCCCGAAAGGGCAGGTTCTTGCCAAAGCCTTACTCCGGCCCCGTCTTGGTGCGCCAAATCGAGGAAATTGTGAACCAATAGGCGGCGCTGCGGAAGCCAGGCCGCGGAAGCCGCCCGGCAACCCGCGGAGTAAAGGCCGAGACCAGGGCGTCATGCCGCGCGCGATAGCGAGCTCATATCGATTGAAAAGCGATACTTCACCTCGCCGCGCAGCATTCGTTCATAGGCCTCGTTGATCTTTTGAATGGGGATGACTTCCACGTCCGCTGTAATCCCATGCTCGGCGCAGAAGTCGAGCATCTCCTGCGTCTCTTTTATGCCGCCGATGAGCGAACCGGCAAAATTGCCGCGTCTGAAGATGAGGCTGAAGATTTCGACCTCCATCGGCTCTGCGGGGGCGCCGACCTGAACCAAGGTGCCGTCCCGCTTCAAAAGGTCGAGATAACGGCTGACCTCATGCGATCCCGCGATCGTGTCCAGAATAAAGTCGAAGCTGTTCGCGTGCGCCGCCATCTCGCCGGGATTTTTTGAGATCACGACCTCGTCGGCGCCGAGTCTTTTGGCCTCGATGACTTTGCGCGGCGACGTGGTAAACAAAACCGTATGGGCACCAAAGGCGTGGGAGAATTTTATGCCCATGTGGCCGAGCCCGCCGAGCCCGGCTATGCCCGCCTTCTGGCCCGGTCCGACTTTCCAGTGGCGCAGCGGCGAATAGGTGGTGATGCCGGCGCAGACCAGAGGCGCCGCGCCGGCCAAATCGAGCTTGCCGGAAATCCGCAGCACGAAAGCCTCGTCGACGACGATCGCGTTGGAATAGCCCCCGAAGGTCGGGCCGCCGATCACTTTGTCGACGCCGTTGTAGGTCGGGTTGAAGCCCCGTTCGCAATATTGCTCCAGGCCTTCGCGGCAGGACCGGCAAGTGCGGCAGGAATCGACCATGCAGCCGACAGCGGCGAGGTCGCCGGTCTTGAAAAGGGTCGCTTCGGCGCCAGTTTTGGTCACCCGGCCGACAATTTCATGTCCCGGAAGGCAAGGGTAGACCGTATTATGCCATTCGTTGCGGGCCTGATGTAGGTCGGAATGGCAAACGCCGCAATAGAGAATTTCGATCTCCACGTCCTTCGGTCCGGGGTCGCGGCGGTTGAAGGAGAAAGCCGCAAGCGGCTCGTTCGCGGCCTGGGCGGCAAAACCAGTACATACGAACAAAGGCATTTCTCCATTTAGGATCGCATCGCACGATAGCCGTGCAGGGTCTAATGGACGTTTCGGTGGGCAGCTTCCAATCGACCACGAGAGATAGGGTAACTCCGCCGACTATCATATTCATCTTCTCCCGCGAATAGATTTTGCTGGCCGACGCAACGCGCCGGCCAAGAGCGGGCCTTCAACGCCAGCGACAAACACGGCGGCCCCTGTGCCACCAGCACACCCTCCTCCTGCGACGGGGCCTACGGACAACGACTACAGCTTTGTCGACGAAGTTCTCTGTCGTCACAGGACGACCCGCGCCCAATGTTAGAGGCGCAGATTCGGCTGGGTCCGGTATCAAAGCAGCCAGACCCAACGTCAGAAC